>NZ_JAFCWW010000014.1:0-136493 GCF_049897765.1 Pseudomonas sp. TWP3-2
CCTGGTGATCCTGGCCCGCAAGCTTGCCCGAGTGGTATTTGCACTGCTGAAGGGGGAGGACGAATACCAACCGAAAGTCGGTTGAGGGCTTCCCCTCAACCATAGAATCTCCCACAGGGGGATTGGGTTAAGGCAGTTGGGGATTGGTTGGCTGGATGGCCGTCATCGCTGGCAAGCCAGGCTCCCACAGGGATTGAGTGCAGCCGGTAGAGATTGGTCGGTTATCAGGATGTCGTCGCCAGCAGGCTGGCTCACAGTGGGGACTGAGTACATCTGCAAGAGACGGTCGGCTCATAGGCCGCCATCGCTGGCAAGCCAGCTCCCACAGGTTTTGGGGACATCTGCAATTGCATCGGCGCCTGTGAGATTGCCATCGCCAGCAGGCTGGCTCCCACAGGGATTTAAGTACAGCCGGTAGATATTGGTTGGCTGTCAGGATGCTTTCGCGAGCAAGCTCACTCCCACAGAAAAGCAAAAGCAAAAGCAAAAGCAAAAGCAAATACCAAAACAACGCCCACCGCCCCCCGCCTCTGCTCCCCACCACTCAACAGGATGAGCGTTAGCTCGGCTGCAGCTTTTGATCTTGATCCGCGGGCGACGTCGGAAGGCTGAGTGGAGGGATCCATTCGGGGGTGGGAGCGCAGCGACCGTTTGGCGAAGCCAAATGCATCGAGAGGAGGTGCAGCGAAGCAAACCGGAGGCGATGCCCCCGGATGGATCCCGGAGCGAAGGAACCCCGAGCCCCAGCGAGCGGGCCGTACGTAGGAGCAAGCCTTTTGGGTTACCTTTTCGGCGTTTGGAAAAGGTGACCCGCCGTCAGGGCGGAACCCTAAGCGGCAATTACCGCAGCAACGGATATATACACAGCCAACCCCACTAACTCAAAACAACGACACCACCTGGCAACTCAGTACATTTCACGCCATAAGCATCGCGAATCAACAGCGCCACACCCGCCAGTTGATCAAGACTGAAACGCGCCTGCACCCGCCGTTCACCAAGTTGACGGTTCAACAGCAGCAACATCCCCGGACGGTAACGGTTGATCTCGTCAATCATCTGACTCAAGGTCGCGCCGTTGAACACCAAAATCTGTTGCCGCCAGTTCATCACCGCTGCCGTGTCGACGCTTTGCACGGCGCCAACCTGTTGTGCATCGTAGGTCAGCTGCTGCCCCGGTTCCAAACGCAGGCTGCGGTCTCCAACGTCGATGTCCAGCAACCCATCGAGGCAGGTCACGCACACTTGCTGATCAATGTTGCGCAAGTTGAACCGCGCCTGACTGGCGCGCAACCATCCGCCCCCAGCCTGCATCGCCAGCGGCAACCGCGCGGTCTGCACTTCAACTTCGCCACTGAGCAATTCAAAACCCTGTACACCCTCGTCCGTGGCACGCTGATTGATGCGCGTCTGGGTATTCAGTTCCAGGCTCAAACCATCCGCCAGATCGACGCGTCGCTGCTGGCCAACCTCGGTGATGTAATCCGCCCCCAGCCCGGAGAACCCGCCAGGAACCGTGCCGCGCACCAGAAAGAACGCCGCCGACGCCGCGATGGCCCCGCCGAGAAATGCCCGTCGACCATAACCACGCGGCGCCTGCACAGCCTCTGCCGCCGGTTGCAGCAGGTGCCACAAGGCTTTGCAGTCTTCGAAGGCCCGCGCGTGCTCGGCGCTTTGCGCGCACCACTGGCGCAGCGCGCGGGCGTCGGCGACCGTGGCGCGGCCTGAGGTCAGCAGAATCAGCCAGTCACGGGCTTCGCTTTGCAGACGCTCGGCGGCCGTTGGCTCGGCAGGTGTCAGACGGAAGATGTTCAAACGCACGGATACTCGGCGAATTAATCGGGACTCATTCAGATGACGGTTTTCCGGCCCCGCGACCGAACCGCTGAAACACTTTTCTTTCCAGTTTCGCCGCGCAATGCCCCAGCGCGGCTTTGATTTCCTTCTCGACCATCCGCGTGGAGATGCCGAAACGCTGGGAAATTTCCAGGTGCGGCGCTTCTTCCAGTCGCGCGGCAATGAAGATCCGGCGGCGCCGTGCCGGCAGCTCGTATAACGCGTCGAGCAGCGACTGAATTTCCTTTTGCCCACCGACCACGCGCGCCGGGTCCAGCGCTTCGTCGCTGATTTGCAGCAGCTCTTCAACCTCGGTGCCGGTCAGAAAACGCGCGTCGGCCTGACGTCGATCGGCGGCGATGTTCAGGGCCATGCGATAGAGGTAGGCGTTAGGGCTGGCGATGTTCGGTGGCGTCTCCATGCGGTCGACGCGCAGCCAGGTTTCGTGCAGCACGTCGTTGGCCAGATCCTCCGAACCCAGTCGCCTGCGCAGGCGCACCCGAAAGTCCTCGTAGGACGCCAGGAACAGCTCGACCATCGAACGGTGTTCGGGGTCTTTCATGCTTCAGAGGCTCCTTCCCGTTGTGTGCATTCCATGCGTTTTCCTGAGGATTCGGGTAGCAACAGCAAGGTGACCGGCTGGCGCAGTGCGCCGGGTGTCGGTCGGTCGATTTTCAGCGTGTGAAAGCTGTCTACCAGCGCGGCATCGCGGCGCACATCACCGGTCGAGGTGAGCAGGCGACTGTGTTGCACCACGCCATCGCGGCCGATCCACAACTGCAACACCGCGCGAAAACTCCCGGGCCGAGTCAGCGGCGAACGGCACAGATTGCGCTCGATGGCCGCTTGCACTGCGGTCGCGTAACTGCGATTGACTGCCGCGCTGCCCGGCACCGGTTTTTCCATCGGCTGCGCTACGTCCTCGACCTGCGCCACTTGCAAAGTGAACGCATCGTCGCGGGCATAGCGCGCCATCAATCCGCTGCCACCGAGCAACTGGCGCAACGCCTGAGCGGCGGTGAACTCGCCGTCCACTGCCAACGAACGACGACCGCGGCTCAACTGGCTGTCGACCAGCACCGCCATGCCAGTGGCACGACTGAACTGGTCCAGCGCCGGCGCCAGATCCTGAGCGGGAATATGCAGCGTTACACGCATCGTCGCCGGCAGCGCTTCGGCCAGAGTCTGGCCTGACAACAGGCCAAGCAGCAGCCCCAGGCAGACCCGGCGCAAAAGCGCTGAACGCACAAAACCGTCCCTGGCACTGCCTCGCTGCACGGCTGGGATACCCCTGAAAACCGTCATCCTGAGGGCTGTTTATGAATCTGGTGTGACGGTCACTGCAAAAAAACCATCACGGGGTTGTCAGCACGCTTGCACTAGACTCAGAGGCAGAGCGGCCCGTCCGGGCCGGCCAGGAGGCCAACATGCATGCACTGTGGAAAATCGCCCTTGGCGGGCTGCTGATATCCGCGCTCAATGTCGCGCACGCCGAGCAACCGTTGGGTTGCGTGGAAGTCACGGTCGGCGGCTATAAGGCGCCGAATTACGATTGTCTGAGCCAGCAGATGGGCAACAATCCAGAAGGTGCGGCGGCGGCGCAGAAGAATCAAGAGGCGCTGAATGTGCCGGTGAACAAACGCGCACCGAATCAGGTTGGTTTGGCGACGCCAGCGGCGACTAGTACGCGGATGGGCAATACCTTTGGTACATCAGTGAAACCGCAGCGCCCGCCAGTCAATCCGGGCAATTCGCCGTTGTTGATCGGCAAATGATCACTCGCTGGGGGTTTGGCGGAAGCTTACCGCCAGGCGATTCCAGCTGTTGATCGTGGTGACGGCAATCGTCAGATCGACCATTTCCGCCTCGTTGAACTGCTCGCGCGCCAACTGGTAAACGTCGTCAGGCACGTGGCTTTGAGAAAGCAGGGTCACCGCCTCGGCCCACGTCAGCGCAGCACGTTCGCGCGGATTGAAAAAATCGCTGTCGCGCCACACCACCAGCGAATACAAACGCCGATCACTCTCCCCCGCCCGGCGCGCGTCCACCGAGTGCATGTCGGTGCAGAACGCGCAGCCATTGAGCTGCGAAGCGCGGATCTTGATCAGGTGCAGCAGCGGCTGCTCGATGCTCAGGTTGCTGGTCAGGGCCTCCATGGCAATCATCGCTTTCATCGCTTTGGGTGAAGCGCTGTAGTAATCCAGGCGCGGGGACATGATGCGGCTCTCATGACGGAAGTATGCCTATAACCTAAGCGCTACCCCGCCCGCATCACAGCCCCAATTTCACGCAAAACCGCCACACCACTGCCTACAAGCCAAACACAAAACCTGTGGGAGCTGGCTTGCCAGCGATGGCGGCATATCTGCTGACATCCATGCTGGATCCAAAGTCCTCATCGCTGGCAAGCCAGCTCCCACAGGGGACGTGTCCAATTTGCGGGATTTGCACTACGCAACTTCAGCCTGCAGTGCAAACCAGAGTAATCTGGCCGGCACTTCAATTGCCCGGAGCGCCCCGTCGATATGGAACTTCACGTCGTGATCAACGGCCGCAAGGATCTGGCCGCGCAGTTGTACCAACAACTGCGCGGCGCCATCGAATCCGGGCGCTTGGCCGCTGGCACTCAGTTGCCGCCGAGCCGCTTGCTCGCCGAGCAACTGGGGATCTCGCGCAAGACCATTTCCGACACCTACGCGCTACTGACCTACGAAAACTTCCTCACCGGCGTGATCGGCAAAGGCACCTACGTCAATGCACGGCCCGCGACCGTCCAGCGCAAGCAAAGTCATTCGGAACTGGCCGCAGCCGAGGTGATCGAGAGCTGGCGCAATCTGCCGGTGTTCCTGCGCCACCCGACGCTTGAGGGTTCGCTGCGTTACGACTTCATCGGCGGCGCCACCAGCAAGGGCCAGTTCCCCCACGATGACTGGCGCCGTTGCGTCTCTCACGCGCTGCGACAGATAGCGGCGTCAAAGGGCTTCTACAGTTTTGCCGAAGGCTTGCCAGCGCTACGCACTGCAATCGCACGGCACATCGCGTTTTCTCGCGGGGTGAACTGCCAGGAAGAAGACATCGTGGTGTGCAACGGTGCGCAGCAGGCGCTGGACCTGATCAGCCGCGTGCTGTTGCGCCCCGGCAGTCTGGTGGCGATGGAAGATCCCGGTTATCCGCCGGCACGCCTGCTATTCGGCACGCATGGGGCGACGGTGGTCGGTGTGCCGGTCGATGCCGAGGGCATGCAGGTCGAGCATATTCCCGATGGCACGCGGCTGATTTATGTAACGCCGTCGCATCAGTTTCCGTTAGGCATGCCGATGAGTCAGGCGCGACGCGAGGCGTTGCTGGAGCGCGCGCATGAGCTGGGCGCAATCATCATCGAGGACGACTACGACAGCGAGTTTCGTTACGAGGGCCGGCCGACCGATTCGCTGCACAATCTCGATCAGCGCGGCATCGTCGCCTACGTCGGCACCTTCTCGAAGACCCTGCTGCCAGAGCTGCGTCTGGGTTACGCGATCCTGCCGCCGGCGATCCTCGAAGCGGTGATCCGCGCCAAGCAACTGACCGATCTGCACGCCTCGACTCTGCCGCAATGGGCGCTGGCCAAGTTCATCGCCGAGGGTTGCCTGCTCAAGCATATCCGTCGCTGCCACACCATCTACGCCCAGCGCCGCGAGCGGATTCTGGTGCGCATGGCCAGCGATCTGGCGCCATGGCTGGAAGCGGTTCCGGCCCGCGCCGGGTTTCACATGGCGGTGTATTGCCGGGTGCCGATTGACTTGCCACTGGTGATCGAGCTGGCGAAAAAGGTCGAGGTCGGGCTGTATTCCATCGACACGTTCTATCATCAGCAAACGGCTCGTAGCGGGTTGTACTTCGGCTTCGGAGCCATCGAGACGCTCGACATCGACATCGCGCTGGATCGTCTGCGCGACATTCTGCAACAAGTCGCCTGCTAGATTGGCCTAACCGATTAACCGCCGATTGGTTATTGGTGATCCGGGGGCGCAGGCCTATTCTGCACAGGCGTTATCCCTCAATGAGCAGGATTCGTCCGGCCTGATTCAGGAGTGTGAGCAATGTCCAACGAAGTGATCAATACCGTGCAGGTGCAGGCTGCGGCCGGCCGCTCCGAAGAACTCGGCAAGCAGTTGCAGCGCATCGTCGACACCCTGCGCCAGACGCCGGGCTGCGATTCCTACATGGTCGACCGCTGCCCCGAGGACAGCCACCGCTGGACGGTCAGCGCGCACTGGCAGTCGGAAGCGGCGATGCAAGCGCATTTCAATCGCCCGGAAGCGCAGGGTTTTATTGATCTGATTGATAGCCGGCTGGCCAATAGTGTGGATTTCAACTCTTTTCCAATCGTTTGACTTACTGACGCCATCGCTGGCAAGCCAGACTCCCACAGGGTTTCGTGTTGTTTACAAATCATATGAACGACAACAGAACCTGTGGGAGCTTGGCTTGCCAGCGATGGCGTCTTCGCAAGCGCTGAAATCCCGCAGATTGGTCACCCGATCTTCCCGAACATTGGCCGTTTGAATCCCCCGGCACGCGGACTACTGTGATTACCGACTCCCCGTACTGCACAGGTAATCCGCCATGAAAATCCTGCCCGTCTTAGCTGCCGCTCTGGTTTTGACTGTTTCTGTCTCGGCACTGGCTCACGACCCGTCCGAGAAGGTCACGGTGTTGCAAGACCACCCCCTGAAAAACGTCCCCGGCAAAAAAGCCATGATGATCGAAGTCGACTACAAGCCCGGCCAGTCCTCCATCGCGCATAAGCATGACGGCACGGCCATGGCTTATGTGCTGGAGGGCGAAGTGATTTCTCAGGTCAAAGGCGAACAGGCAGTCACCTACAAAAAAGGCCAGTTCTGGTACGAGCCGGCCGGCTCCGAGCATCTGGTGTCGAAAAATGCGAGCAAGAGCAAGCCGGCCAAGTTGCTGGTGTTCATGGTGCTCTCGCCTGACGAACAAGTTTTGATCCCGTTGAAAAACTAATCGCTGTAGAGCCGAGCTTAGCTGTTCAACACAAGGCTTACCCGCCAACCACCATAACTCCCACCAACATGTCTACTGTCATAACTGACAGTAGACACCTAATACAATCGCGACTATCAATGAAACTCCTGCACTTTCAGCCGTGGAAATAACCAGGGCGCGGCGTGTCCGTTGCTCTCGTCACTGCAATACAAGGAGTGTCAAAATGAAAGGTATTAATTCTTCCAATGAGCACCTTGATAAAACATTTGGAAATGATGGAGTTTCATGGATCGAGCACACCGACGTTGCCCGAGGATTTATGCAGCGCCTGACTGTCGGGCCTGATCAAAAACTGATTATCGCTGGAGCATCAGGATCTAACTTCTACGTAGGCCGCCTGAACGAGGATGGAACTACAGACTCCTCCTTCAATGACTACGGTTACCGCACTGGCAAATTTCGCGAAGGCTACCAATCTACCCGTGGAAGCATCAGCGTGCTGAAAAGTGGCGAGATACTGTTGAGCGGAGCCTGGAGTGAGCACGAGTTAGGCCCAACAAAACGCGGCCTTGCCCTGTTTGACCATTCCGGACGTCCGGTAACAACGTTCGGCGAGGCTGGCACAACTGTTGTGCATCCCGATTCCTTGCCGACACAGGCCTTGGCACAACAGACAGACCAATCAAAAGAATCTCCGGCAGGACAACAAAACATGTCATCCATCGAACTACCCGATGGAAAGTTAATGGTGCGAAGCAATCATCAGTACAGTTATTCAGACAACATTGGCATCCTGATGCGCGTCGATCGCCAAGGGAAAATCGATTACACGTTCGGAAACCAAGAAGGGTATGTACGCATTCAATACACCGCTCACTCGACTTACGCCGGCACTGTCATACCGCTAAGCAATGGTAATTTTGCAATTGGTGGAATAGTGCACCAAGACAGAAAAAATCTTGGTTTCATCGCTCTCTACAACTCTGCAGGCGATCCGGTCGAAACTTTTGGGGTCGGAGGGTATGTATTGCTCGACTCAATCGGCGCACTAGACCAGATATTTTCTCTCTTGGAAACTTCCGACGGCAACATTATCGGGATCGGATCTACAGATAAGGGCGAGCTTCATGGGCTGATAGTTTGTCTCGATAAAACTGGCGGTTTTGTTCAAGACTTCAATGGTGGTAAACCTGTTATAACGCCAGCCCCCGATCCATCAACTGGCCTGCAGTGGTTATCTGGTGCACAACGAGCGGACGGCAAATTCGTCACTCTCGGCTCAACTACGGGCGCGAGCTCGGCGATCATCATTAACCAATACCATTCCAATGGTGGCCCCGACGAGAATTTCGGCACTTCAGGACAAGTGATCGTCAAGGTGAGTGATGTGCTGGATATCGGCCAATCTGTTGCGATTCAGCAAGATAAAATCGTCGGGGTGGCTACCTCGCTACCTCAACCTGAAGGGGTTCGCGCTTATGCTTTCCGCCTGAAAAGTTGAAATCCCATTCCTGGTTCGTCTGGATGAAAAAAAACCCCGCCTCTTTCGAGAGCGGGGCTTTTTTATTCAACGCCTTACTTAAGCAGTTTCAAGCTCCGCAGCAGCAGTGACAGGCACCACGGCTTGCCCGCTCAAAGCCAGATCCAGCAGCTCACGGTTGGCCACCGCGTACATGGCGTAATCAGTGCCGCTCGCAGCACGGATTTCCACCAGCATGGCGCGCCAGCGGGCAATCATGCCCTCGTGCAGTGCCATCCACTGTGCCAGACGGGTTTCCACGTCCAGCGTACCGTCGCCCTGTTGCAGGACGGAGATGGTGATCGCGCGTTGCTGCCAGTCGACGTCATCGCGGAACGCTTCACGGGCCAGTGCCTGCCAGTTGTTTTCAACCGGCAGAGCGCTGATCTGTTGCAGGTACCAGGTGATGTCCAGCGCACTGCCCACGGCGAAGTAGGCCTTGGCCACGTCTGCCGGGTTCTGGCCGGTGACATCCGATGCTTCGATGATCGGCAGCAGGGTGTACAGGTGCGTGGTGCCAGCCACCATGCGCGCCAGCAACTCCGGCACGCCGGCTTCGACGTAGGCCTGATAACGCGCCTGCCAGGTTTCGCGGATTTCGCCGTTGAGCAGTTCGTCGAGCTTGAGGCCCAGGTCCTTCAGTTGCGGACCGAAATGCGCGACATCACGAGCAGCATTCTGCTCGTTGCGGCGGGCACGCAGGAACCAGCGTGTAGCGCGACGACCCAGACGCATCAGCTCATCCATCAGCTCCAGTTGCACGTCAGCGGAAACCTGGTAATCCAGGGCTTCGATCTGACGGAACCAGTGCGGGAGATGGAAGATGTCGCGCACGATCACGTAAGCGCCAGCTACGTTCGCCGGGCTCATGCCGGTCGACTCTTTGAGTCGTTGAACGAATGTGATGCCCATGTGGTTGACCAGATCGTTGGCGATCTGGGTGCTGACGATCTCGCGCTTCAGGCGGTGACGACGCATGGCTTCGGAGAACTTGCTGACCAGGGACGGCGGGAACGCCGTTTCCATGTCGCGGGTCAGGTAGTCATCGTCCGGAACCTGCGAGCTCAACAGCTGTTCTTTGAGGTCGATCTTGCTGTACGAAATCAGCACCGACAACTCGGCACGGGTCAGGCCATGGCCTTCGGCAATGCGTTCGTTGAGCGCTTCTTCGTTCGGCAGGAACTCGATGGCGCGATCCAGCTTGCCGCGGCCTTCCAGATCGTTCATCAGACGCTTGTATTCAGCGATCCGTGGCAATGCGCGACGGGCCGCCAGCGACAGCGCTTGAGTCTGCTTGTAGTTGTTGCCCAGCACCAGACCACCGACTTCGTCGGTCATGCTCGCCAGCAACTGGTTGCGTTGCTTGTCGGTCATGTCGCCGGCCTGCACGACTTCGTTGAGCAGGATCTTGATGTTCACTTCGTGGTCGGAGCAGTCCACGCCACCGGCGTTGTCGATGAAGTCAGTGTTGGAACCACCGCCATTCAGACCGAATTCCACACGACCCAGTTGGGTCATGCCGAGGTTACCGCCCTCGCCCACTACTTTGCAGCGCAGTTCGTTGCCGTTCACGCGCAGTGCATCGTTGGCCTTGTCGCCGACATCGGCGTGGCTTTCGCTGCTGGCTTTGACGTAGGTGCCGATACCGCCGTTCCACAACAGGTCCACCGGCGCCTTGAGCAAGGCATTCAGCAGTTCGGTCGGGGTCAGCTTGTCAGCCTGAATGTCGAAGCGCTCTTTCATCTGCGGCGAGATGGCGATGCTTTTCGCGCTACGCGAGAAGATGCCGCCACCTTCGGACATGATGCTGGTGTCGTAATCCGACCACGCCGAACGCGGCAGATCGAACAGACGCTGACGCTCGGCGAAGCTGTTGGCTGCTTCCGGGTTTGGATCGATGAAGATGTGCAGGTGGTTGAAAGCAGCGACCAGTTTCAGCTTGTCGGACATCAACAGACCGTTACCGAACACGTCACCGGCCATGTCGCCGACGCCCACTACCGTGATGCTGTCTTCCTGAACATTGATGCCGCGCTCGCGGAAGTGACGTTGTACGCCAACCCACGCGCCTTTGGCGGTAATGCCCATTTTCTTGTGGTCGTAACCCGCCGAACCACCGGAGGCGAACGCGTCACCCAGCCAGAAGCCGTAGTCGATGGCGATGCCGTTGGCGATGTCGGAGAAGGTCGCAGTGCCCTTGTCCGCAGCAACTACCAGGTACGGGTCATCATCGTCATGCCGCACGACGTTGGCCGGCGGCACCAGTGCGCCGTCCTTCAGGTTGTCGGTAATGTCCAACAAGCCCGAAATGAAGATGCGGTAGCAGGCGATGCCCTCAGCCGCGATCTCGTCACGCCCGCCGCCCAGTGGCAGACGACGTGGCAGGAAACCGCCCTTCGCACCGACCGGCACGATCACCGAGTTTTTCACTTGCTGGGCTTTTACCAGGCCCAACACTTCGGTGCGGTAGTCTTCTTCACGGTCGGACCAGCGCAGACCACCACGCGCAACGTTACCGAAGCGCAGGTGCACGCCTTCAACGCGTGGCGAGTAAACGAAGATTTCGAACTTCGGAACAGGTTTTGGCAGCTCAGGAATCAAGTGCGGATTGAACTTGAAGCTGAAGTACGACTTGTTCTGGCCGTTGGCATCGGTCTGGTAGAAGTTGGTGCGCAGGGTCGCCTTGATCAGGTCAAGGTAGCGACGCAGGATGCGGTCTTCGTTGAGCACCTGAACGTCGTCCAGTGCGGTCACGATCGCCTGTTCCAGACGCTGTTGCTTGTCGTCCAGATCATCACCGGACAGCTTGCGTGCCAGATAGAAACGCGTTTTGAACAACCGGGTCAGTTCGCGAGCGATGTCGGTGTGGTTGTTCAGAGTGCTGGCGATGTAGCCCAGATCGAAGCCCAGACGAATCTGCTTCATGTAACGCGCATAAGCACGCAGCAACGCCACGTCACGCCAAGGCAGGCCGGCGGTCAGCACCAGACGGTTGAACGCATCGTTCTCGGCATCGCCACGCACGATGTGCACGAACGCGTCTTGCAGGGTGTCGTTGAGTTGCTGGATGTCGAGTTCCAGACCTTCGGCAGCCGTGAACGCGAAGTCGTGAATCCAGAACTCGCGGCCATTGTTGTGGCGCAGACGGTATGGGAATTCACCCAGCACGCGCAGACCGAGGTTTTCCAGAATCGGCAACACGTCGGACAGCGCCAGCGGCGTGTCGGCGTGGTACAGCTTGCAGTGCAACTCGCGCTGACCGGAGACCTGACCCAGTGGCTGGTAGAAGCTCATCACCAACTGATTCTTGTCGTTCAGGCTCAGCAGATGCTGCATGTCGACCACGGCCGAATGCGCAGCGAAACGCTCGCGGTAGCCAGCCGGGAAGCCTTTCGGGAAGTCGGCCAGCACGTTGGTGCCGCTGGCTTCGCCGAAGTTTTCCACGGTCAGTGCGGCGTAGTCGTCCTGCCAGCTGCGGCAGGCTTGCACGACTTCTTTTTCCAGTTGCAGCGGATCGATGTCCAGACGATTCTTCGGATCAACCCGCAGAATCAGCTGTACACGCGCCAGTACCGACTCGGAGAAGAACGTCCAGAATTCGCAATCGGAAGCCTTCAGGCGTTCCATCAGCACTTGCTGGATTTTCTGGCGAACTTCGGTGGAATAGATATCGCGCGGCACGTAGGCCAGGCAGTAGCAGAAACGACCGTACGGGTCTTTGCGCAGGAACACGCGGATCTTGTTGCGCTCCTGGATCTGCACGATCGACATCACGGTGCTGAACAGTTCGTCGACCGGAGTCTGGAACAGGTCATCACGCGGCAGCACTTCTAGTACCTGCGCCAGTTCCTTGCCCAGGTGAGCCTTGGACTGGAAGCCGGAGCGGCGTTCGATTTCTTCGACCTTGCGACGGATGAACGGGATGACCCGCACGCTCTCGCCATACACCGACGAGGTGTACAGGCCCATGAAACGGTGTTCTTTGATGACCTTGCCGTCGGCGTCGATTTCACGGATCGACACGTAGTCAGGGTAAGCCGGACGGTGCACACGGCTTGGGTGCGCAGCCTTGGCGAACGACAGCAGGGTCGGTTCGCGCAGGTAGTTGACGGCGTAGTCTTCGATGCGCAGGTCTTCGTAGGTCAGGCCGTTGCGCAGCAGTTTGGTCAGGCCGAGGAACGAGTTCTGATCGTACTGAATATGGCCGCCATCGGCTTCATCGGTAACGGTGAACTCTTCGTAGCCGAGGAAGGTGAAGTGGTTGCCCACCAGCCATTCCAGGAAACTCTTGATTTCGGTCTTCTCGTCGGCATCGACGGCGAACTGGCTGTTATCGAGCTTGGTGAGGATCTCCTGCACCTTGGCCTTCATCGGCTCGAAATCGGCGACCGCAACGCGGACTTCACCGAGTACCTGTTCCAGCTCCTTGGACAGCACGTTCAGCTCGGCCGCGTTGGCGCAGCGGTCGATTTCCAGGTACATCAACGACTCTTGCAGAATGCCGTCGCCCTGAGTGCCCTTCGGCAGGACTTCCAGCAACTCGCCCTTGCTGCCACGGCGTACGCTGAGCACGGTGGTCTGCAAGGTGTGGATGCTGTAGCCGCGGCGGTTCAGCTCGGTGCGTACCGAGTCGACCAGAAATGGCAGGTCGTGGTGCAGCACTTCGACCGCGGTGTGGGTCGACTGCCAGCCGTGGCGTTCGTAATCAGGGTTGTAGACGCGCACTTGCGGTTGCGCGTGATCGAAGCGCTCAAGCAGGCGCCACGCAGAAAGAGTACAGCCAGCGAGGTCGGAGAGGCGACGTTGAGTCAGCTCGTCCAGGGAAATGATGCCGAAGAATTGTTCAGCGAACAGCGCCACTTGTGGCAGTGCCTGTTCACTGATGTGCTGCGCCAGTGCCGCTTGCAGTTGGTGCTGGAAGTCGGCTTTGCTGGCTGCGGTGAAGAACGCCATCTGTGGTACTCCGCTTGGGCTTGTTATTGATGGAAGCGTCGCGTGCAAAACCCCTTTCGGGGCGATCCGTCAGCCTGTTCCTGAATCTCGGGCAGAGGAAACAGGATGACAGGTGGGTGAAGCTGGACGAGACACTCAGGTCACATTCACCTCCGTGAATGGGCATCTGCAAAAGCGACTGCCGGGCGCCGCAACCGGGCCAGCGACAATGCCTTTGCAGGTGCTCATCCGTTGCGCAGCTTAACGACTGCGACAATGTGTCTGCTTGCGGCGCTGCGACATATTCGTTCACGGGCACGCAAACAACGCGCGATGCATCGCACAACACTAGCAGTCAGCGCCGGATTCAGGCGGTTTGGGTGAGTTTTTTCGAAACATCCGCACATGAAATGACCCGACACCCTCACGACGGTCACGCCCCTGCTCAGACACTTGTCCGAGCAGAAATTCCCGAGGGCTGGCAGAATTGGGCTTTATTGCGACCAATACGCCCGCCGAGGCAGGAATTCCCCCATGCAAATGACCACCGCCCTTTTGATCGTCAACCCGTGCGACGACGAAGAAGACAACATGGCCATGCTCTGCTGCCACAGCGACAAGGGCGAAATGTTTCTGATGAGCCGCTACCCGGACGAGGAAGAGCTGGAGATCACGCTGGATGGCGAGCCTTCGACGCTGGACGGAGTGAAAGTCACGCTGACCCCGACGCTGCTGAAGATTGAAATCGCCGCTGCTGATGCCGATGTGCTCAACGGTGATGACGTGCTGGAAATCACCTACGACGCGAACATGGTCGACCTGGCTGAAGTCGAGCTGACTTTGAAGAATATTCTGGATGGCACTGGCACTTTCATTAGCCAGATTTGAGGGTGTCTGCACTGGCCCATTCGCTGGCAAGCCAGCTCCCACAGGTTCTGGGGTATACACAAAATCTGTGTTCACCACGGACACTGTGGGAGCTGGCTTGCCAGCGATGAGGCCATAACTGCCACCTCAACACTCCCCCGCCTACAAAATTCCAACATTCCCCCCAGTCATTTCCCGCACTTTGCGCAAAATGCCGTTAGTCGCCACCCCCCGCGATGGATTAAAGTAACGCCCCCAGCCCCGGGGTTATTCGAACTGCCGGGGCGACCTTTTCCAGGAACAGTCATCGATGGAACATCGTGAAGCGCTGCTCGCGCTGCGAACCTTTCTTTCAACGCAGATTCTCGGCCAGGAAAAACTCATCGAGCGTTTGCTCATCGCCCTGCTCGCCGACGGCCACATGCTGGTCGAGGGCGCGCCGGGGCTGGCCAAGACCAAAGCGATCAAAGAACTCGCCGAGGGCATCGAGGCCCAGTTCCATCGCATCCAGTTCACCCCCGACCTGCTGCCGGCAGACATCACCGGCACCGAGATCTATCGCCCGGAAACCGGCAGCTTCGTGTTCCAGCAAGGCCCGATCTTCCACAATCTGGTGCTGGCGGACGAAATCAACCGTGCCCCGGCCAAGGTTCAATCGGCATTGCTCGAAGCCATGGCCGAGCGTCAGGTCAGCGTCGGCCGCAGCACTTATGAGCTTTCGCCGCTGTTCCTGGTGATGGCCACGCAAAACCCGATCGAGCAGGAAGGCACTTACCCGCTGCCGGAAGCGCAGCTCGACCGTTTCCTGATGCACGTCAAGATTGGCTTCCCCGACGCTGCTGTCGAACGGCGCATCCTGCAACAGGCCCGTGGCGAAGCGCTGAACGGCGAGACTAAACCCGAACGTAGGGTGAGCCAGCAGGCGATCTTCGCCGCGCGCAAGGAAATCCTCGGTCTGTACATGGCTGACGCCGTGGAGGAATACCTGGTGCAACTGGTCATGGCCACACGCAACCCCGCCAAGTTCGACCCGGAAATGGCCGAGTGGATCGCCTACGGCGCGAGTCCGCGCGGCTCGATTGCCCTCGACCGTTGCGCCCGCGCCCACGCCTGGCTGGCGGGTCGCGACTTCGTCAGCCCGGAAGATATTCAGGCGGTGCTGTTCGACGTGTTGCGCCATCGCATCATTCTGTCGTTTGAGGCCGAAGCGGCCGGTATCGATCAGGATCGCGTGGTGCAGCGGATTCTCGACGTCGTAGCCGTCGCTTGACCCCGATGAACGCCTCCCTGCCCTCGGAACCCGGCGTACGCATCACCCTCGCTGATCTGATCGAGATGCGCCACCGGGTGCGCGAGGTGCAGCTGTTTTCCACGCCGAGCCAGCGCAGCCCACTGATCGGCCTGCATCACTCGAAGTTTCGCGGGCGTGGTGTCGACTTCGATCAGGTGCGGGTGTATCAGGCCGGCGACGACGTGCGCACCATCGACTGGCGCGTGACGGCGCGCACTCAAGAGCCGCACACCAAGCTGTTCCATGAAGAACGCGAGCGGCCGATTTTCATCATGGTCGAACAGAGCCGGCGGCTGTTTTTCGGCTCCGGGCTGATGTTCAAATCGGTACTCGCGGCGCAGGCGGCGGCGCTGATCGGCTGGGCTGCGCTGGGTCATAACGACCGGGTCGGCGGGCTGGTATTCGGCGACAACGAGCACTACGAGATCAAGCCACGGCGCAGCAAACAAAGCTTGCTGCAACTGCTCAACCGCTTGGTCAAGGTCAATCAATCGCTGCACACCGAGCGCGAGCCGGATCGCGATGCCTTTGGCGTGGCCCTGCGCCGTGCGCGCGAAGTGCTGCGCCCGGGCAGTCTGGCGATTGTGATTTGTGATGAGCGCGCGCTGTCCGAGAGTGCCGAGCAGCAACTGAGCCTGTTGTCGCGTCATTGCGACCTGCTGCTCTTGCCATTGTCCGATCCACTGGATCACGCCCTGCCCGCCGCAGGACTGTTGAGATTCGCCGAACGCGGCGCGCAGCTGGAACTCGACACCCTGAATTTCGAACTGCGCCAGACCTACCGCGCACAAGCCGAAGCACGCATCGCCCGCTGGGAATTGCTCGCGCAAAAACTGCGCGTGTTGTTGATGCCACTGAGCACCCAGAGTGAAATGGTCGAGCAACTGCGCGAATTCCTCAATCCGCAGCGTCCGGGGAAAGGTCGATGAACGACCTCGAAAAACTGCAACCGCTGATCTCGCCGCCACCGATTGCCTTCTGGCCGCCGGCGCCGGGCTGGTGGTTGCTGCTTCTGTTGCTGCCGTTGCTCGGCGTTGCCGTGTGGCGTCTGCGTCGTTTCATCCCGATCAAGAAACGCCCGATCGTGCGCGCCGAAATCCCGCTGGACCCGGTGCGCGTCGCCGCGCTCGCAGAACTCGCACAGATGCCCAAACCTTACGACGGCGCACCGGCCGGAGCCTGGTTGCAACAGCTCAACGGTCTGCTCAAGCGCCTGTGCCGCAACCATTATCCGTATAGCCAGAGCCACACCCTCAATGGCCGCAAATGGCTGGCGTTTCTCGACAACCGCTGCCCCGCCGCCGGTCTGACGCGCTGGATGGTGCTGGTCGAGGGCGCGTACAAGCCTGAGTGCAAGCTTGACGACAAGGCCATCGCCGGTCTGACTCAAGCGGTCGATACCTGGATTCGCAAGCATGTTTGAATTCGCCTGGCCGTGGATCTTTCTACTGCTGCCATTGCCATGGGTGATGCGCCTCGTGCTGCCGGTGGCCGACAGCGGCGAGCCGGCATTGAAAGTCAGTTTCCTCGCCGACCTCGAAGGCCTCGCCCGCCGCCGCGCCCGGGCCAATCTGCCGGCGTGGCGGCAACAGGCACCGTTCATGCTGCTCTGGCTGTTGTTGCTGATATCTGCCGCGCGCCCGCAGTGGCTCGGCGAACCGCTGCCGATTGCCGCCAGTGGCCGTGATCTTTTGGTGGCAGTTGACGTGTCCGGCTCGATGGATTTCCCCGACATGCAGTGGAATGACGAAGACGTCAGCCGCCTGACGCTGGTCCAGCATCTGCTCGGCGATTTCCTCGAAAGTCGCGAGGGTGATCGGGTGGGTTTGATCCTGTTCGGCAGCCAGGCTTATCTGCAAGCGCCGCTGACGTTTGACCGGCGCACGGTGCGGGTCTGGCTCGACGAAGCGCGCATTGGCATTGCCGGCAAGAACACCGCGATTGGCGATGCCATCGGTTTGGCGCTCAAGCGCTTGCGCATGCGTCCGGCGCAGAGCCGGGTGCTGATTTTGGTCACTGACGGCGCCAACAATGGCGGCGAAATCGATCCGCTGACCGCTGCTCGTTTGGCGGCTAGCGAAAGCGTGAAGATCTATCCGATCGGCATTGGCGCCGATCCGGCAGAAAGCGGCGCTACCGCCCTGCTCGGCGCCAACCCGACGCTGGATCTCGACGAACCGGCTCTCAAAGCCATCGCCGAGGCCACGGGCGGGCGCTACTTCCGCGCCCGTGACGCCAAGGAGCTGCAAGCGATCAAGGACACCCTCGATCAACTGGAACCGGTGACCCAGCAACCAACCCAGGCCCGCCCGGCCCAAGCGCTGTATCACTGGCCGCTGGCACTGGCGCTGTGGTTGAGCATGCTGCTGGTCGCACGCGAATTGTGGCCGGACAACCCGCTGCAACGCCTGTTCACCAAGGAACTTTTTCTGCAAAGCCCTCTGCCTGACTGGCGTGAACGCCTCAAGCGTCTGCGTTTGCGGAGGCGCCGATGATCGCCCTCTGGCCGCACTGGTTCCGCCCTTGGTGGCTGCTGCTTTTGCCATTGCTCGGCTGGATGATCTGGCTGCTCTGGCATCGACAAAAACGCGCCGGGCGCTGGCAGATGATCTTGCCGCCAGCGTTCCACGCCACTTTGCTCAGTGGCGGTAGCGGTCGCGACAGTAAACTGCCGTGGGTTGCGCTTGGCGTGGCGTGGCTGCTGACGATTCTGGCGTTGCTCGGGCCGAGCTGGGAGCGCGTCGAACAGATCAGCCAGAAGCCTGCCGATCCGTTGGTGGTGGTGTTGGAACTGACTCCGGAAATGCTCGCCACCGACTCGCCGCCGACGCGCCTGGAACAGGCGCGGCGCAAACTGTTCGATCTGCTTCAGGTGCGCAGCGATGCGCAGACTGCAATCGTTGTCTACGCCGGCAGCGCGCATACGTTGGTGCCGCTGTCGGATGATCTGGCGACCAGTCGCAATCTGCTCGACGCATTGAAGCCTTCGCTGATGCCGGAAAGCGGCCATCGCGCTGATTTGGCAGTGAGCAAAGCTTTGGCGTTGCTCGAACAAGGCGCACTCGGCCAAGGGCGGATTCTGCTGATCGGCTCGTCGCTCTCGGAACAGGAGCGCCAAGGCATTCGTCAGGCGCTGGGCGGGCAATCGGCTCAGTTGCTGATGCTTGGGATCGGCACCGCCGAAGGTGCGCCGATAGCGCAGGAGGACGGCAGTTTCCTCAAGGATGAACAAGGCGCGATCCGCGTGCCGCAACTCGACAGCGCCGCGCTCAACAGCTTTGTAAATTCAGTGGGCGGCGAGTATCGGATTGCTCGTCTCGATGAGTCCGATCTGGGCGAACTCGGTCTGCTCGACGGTCCGCGCAGCCTGCGCAACGATGGCCAGACCCTGCGTCTCGACACCTGGGCCGATCAGGGTTTCTGGTTGCTATTGCCGCTGCTGTTGCTGGCGGCTTGCGCCGGTCGGCGTGGCTGGTTGTTCTGCCTGCCGCTGCTGTTCTGCCTGCCGCAACCGAGTTACGCGTTCGACTTCGAAGACCTGTGGCTACGCCCCGACCAGCAAGGCCTGCACCTGCTCAAGCAAAAACGCCCGGCTGAGGCCGCGCAGCATTTCGAAGATCCGCAGTGGCAAGGGGTGGCGCTGTACGAGGCCGGCGACTACAGTGGCGCCGCTCAGCGCTTTGCCGAAGGCAACGACGCGCACGCCCACTACAATCGTGGCAATGCTTTGGCCAAAAGCGGTGAGCTGGACGCGGCACTGGATGCCTACGAACAGGCACTGGAGCGCCAGCCAGATCTGCGCCCGGCGCTGACCAACAAGGCGCTGGTGGAAAATCTGCTCAAGCTGAAAAATGTTCCACCGCCGGCCGAACCGGACAACAAGACCGATCAGCAAAACGCTCCGGGTGGTGACACACCGCCGGCAAACACTCCACCGCCGGCAGGTACAAATGAAACCTCAGGCGAGGTTCAACCAAGCGATTCGGCCGCCGAACCGCCGCCAACTGCTCCGCCACTGCCGGGCGCCAACCAGTTGCCGGAAAGCGAGCCAGGCGAACAACAAAGCACCCCGCCGACGCTGCACCCGAGCGAGGACAACCTCGCCGGCGAGCAACGCCAGGCACTGGAACAATGGCTGGGCAAGATCCCGGACGATCCGGGCGAACTGCTGCGACGCAAGTTCTGGTACGAACAGCAACAACATCAGGATCAGGAAAACACTCGATGACCCGCTTCACCGCCCTCTTGCTGCCACTGCTGATCTGCACAGCCTCTGCCCACGCGGCCGAGCTGACAGCCAGTGTGGATCGCAGTCGCCTGAACTCCGGCGAGACGGTCGAGCTGACCCTCGAATCCAACGATGTCACGCAGTTCGGCAAACCGGATCTGGCACCGCTGGAGGCACAGTTCGAAGTGCGTGGCACCCGTCAGGTCAACCAGTTGAATACGCTGAATGGCGCCAACCGTGCGACCACGCGCTGGATCATCACCCTGCTGCCCAAACAAAACGGCAGCGTGGTCATCCCGTCGCTGCAACTGGGTGAAACGCAAACTCAGCCGATCACCGTGCAAGTAGTTGAAAGCGACACCCGCGAAGACAAAAATGCGCAGGACCCGGTGTTCATCGAGGCCAGCCTCGATCAGTCCTCCGTCTATGTGCAGGCCCAGGCCATCCTGACCCTGCGCATCTACCATTCGGTGTCGCTGTATGACGACAGCAGCCTGACCCCGTTGCAGATCGCCGATGCGCGCATCGAACAGCTGGGCGAGATGCGCACCTATGAGAAAGACATCAACGGTGTGCGTCACGGCGTGATCGAGATGCGCTACGCGATCTACCCGCAACACAGCGGTCTGCTGACTATCGCGCCGCAAACCTTCAGCGCCACACTGGTCGACGCCCAGCCGTCGCAGGACGCTACGGCGGCGCAAGGGCCGAAACCGGGCAAGCTGATGCGCATCAGCTCGGTGGAGATTCCGCTGACGGTCAAACCCAAACCGATGACTTATCCGAGTGACGCGCCGTGGCTACCGGCGCGCAGCTTGAGCCTGAGCGAGAGCTGGAGCCCGGAACCGGAGCACACGCAAGTCGGCGACTCCCTGACCCGCAGCCTGACGCTCAGGGTCGAAGGCCAGGCCAGCTCACAATTGCCGCCGCTGCCCGCGACCGAGGCCAACGGTTTGCGCCGCTATCCGGATCAACCGGTGCTGACCAACCAGAACAGCGAACGAGGCCTGATCGGCAGTCGCGAGGAACGTGAAGCGCTGGTGCCGAGTCGCAGCGGCGCCATCGAGCTGCCGACGGTGGACGTGGTCTGGTGGAACACCTTCGAAGATCATCTGGAACACAGCAGCCTGCCGGCGCGCACCCTGCAAGTGCTGAACAATCCGAGCCTGCAAGTCGACACCCCGGCTGGCAACCTGCAAATGGCCGGCGGCGCCGACAGTGAAGCGCTGTGGTGGTGGAAACTCAGCACCATGATTCTGGCCTGCACCACCCTGCTCGGCTTCGGCCTGTGGTGGCGCGCCCGCTGGCAACCGGCGATTTTGCGCGCCGCGCAAACCGGCCCGAGCCCCCGCACATTGATGGACGACATCAAGCGTGCCAGTCAGGCCAACGACCCGCACGCAACGCGGCAGGCGCTGGATGCCTGGGCGCGGCAGCAGCCGGAAACGCTGGCGGACATGGCGGCGCGGTTTGTGCCGCTGTCGGATGCGCTGGATGGCCTCAACGGTGCGCTCTACAGCGAAACCGGCCAGCATTGGCAAGGCGAAGATTTATGGCGGGCGATTCGGGCGATACCGGCGGCGGAGCGGGTGCAGGATCCGGTGGGTGACAGCGGGTTGCCGCCGCTTTATCCGAAATAAGCTCAAAAGATCGCAGCCTGTGGCAGCTCCGACAATTTGCAATGCATTTCCCCTGAAGCTTCCGCAGGCTCGGGCCGCGATCGGACGATCTGTTGATTTTCATCCCCTTCGGGCAACCTGACCCGATTGCCAGTAAACTCCCTCCTCTTTCGCCGCCCTCTCCATCTGCGGCTATCACCTCTTTCTGTTACGGAGTCCGCCTTGCGTCTGTTTCACACCTCCGACTGGCACCTTGGGCAAAACCTGCACGGCCAGGAGCGCGATTTCGAGCATGCGTGCTTTCTCGAATGGCTGCTGGGCCAACTGAAACTGGCGCAGCCGGATGTGCTGTTGATTGCCGGCGACATCTTCGACACGGTCAATCCGCCGGTCAAAGCTCAGGAAGCCCTGTACAACTTCATCGTCAGTGCCCACGAACAACAGCCGCTGCT
The DNA here is from genome assembly GCF_049897765.1 of Pseudomonas sp. TWP3-2. Classification (NCBI taxonomy): domain Bacteria; kingdom Pseudomonadati; phylum Pseudomonadota; class Gammaproteobacteria; order Pseudomonadales; family Pseudomonadaceae; genus Pseudomonas; species Pseudomonas sp. TWP3-2. The sequence continues at coordinate 21,737 of NZ_JAFCWW010000014.1, forward strand.
GACCATCGTGATGATCGCTGGCAACCACGATTCCGGCTCGCGCATCGAACTGCCCGCGCCGTTGATGCGCCGTCTGCGTACCCATGCGCTAGGTCGGGTGTTGTGGCTGGATGACGGGCAACTGGATGCCGAACGCCTGCTGTTGCCGCTGCCGAATGCGCAAGGCGAGATCGCCGCGTGGTGCCTGGCGATGCCGTTCCTGCGGCCTGCCGAAGTCACCGGCGCGCACTTGGGCGACAACTACCTGCGTGGCATCGGCCAAGTTCACGAATGGCTGATCGAAGCGGCCAATGCCAAGCGCAAACCGGGTCAGGCGCTGATTGCGATCAGCCATGCGCACATGGCCGGCGGTTCGGTTTCGGAAGACTCGGAGCGCAGCCTGATCATTGGTAACGCCGAGGCGCTGCCCGCCAGCCTGTTCGGGCCGAGCATCAGCTACGTTGCCCTCGGCCACCTGCACAAGCCGCAGAAGGTTAACGGCGAAGAGCGCATTCGCTACAGCGGCTCGCCGATTCCGCTGTCGTTCTCCGAGATTGGCTATCAGCATCAGATTCTAGAAGTATTGCTCGACGGCGAAACCCTGGTCAGCGTCGAGCCGAAACTGATCCCGCGCGCGGTCAATCTGCAACGCATCGGCCCGATGCCGCTCGCAGAAATTCTGCTGCAACTGGCGGAGCTGCCGAACATCGATCTGCTGGCTGAAACCCAGCGTCAACCATGGCTGGAAGTGCGCGTGACGCTCGACGAGCCGCAGCCGGATCTGCGCCATCAAATTGAAGGTGCATTGCAAGGCAAAGCCGTGCGTCTGGTGCGCATTGCCGCCGAATACGCCGGTAGCGGTGGCCCGGACGGTGCGGAGGACGGCAGCGCGTTGATCGAACTTGACCAGCTCTCGCCGCAGGAATTGTTCAGCCGCGCCTGGCTCGACAACTACGGCAGCGAGGTCGATGAACAGACGCTCAAGGACTTCGCCGAACTGCTGCAAGACGTGCAAATGGAGGACGAGCAGCCATGAAGATTCTCGCGATTCGTTTGAAAAACCTCGCTTCGCTGGCCGGCCCGTTCGACATCGATTTCACCGCCGAACCGCTGGCCAGTGCCGGCCTGTTTGCAATCACCGGCCCGACCGGCGCCGGTAAAAGTACCTTGCTCGATGCGCTGTGTCTGGCGCTGTTCGGCACGGTGCCGCGCTTGAATAACACCAGCCGTGACGCCAAAGTGCCAGACGCCGACGGTGAAATCGCCACTGGCGACCCGCGCACCCTGCTGCGGCGCGGCACCGGTGAAGGCTATGCGGAAGTCGATTTTGTTGGTGTAAATGGTCGGCGTTACCGGGCGCGCTGGGAGGCCAATCGCGCGCGCGAGAAGGCTGGCGGCAAGTTGCAGGCCAGTCGGCAAAGCCTGCGTGACATCGATCAGGATCAACTGCTGGCCAGTCAGAAAGGTGAGTACAAGGCGCAACTCGAAGCCGCGCTGGGGCTGAATTTCGAACAGTTCACCCGTGCCGTTTTGCTCGCGCAAAGCGAGTTCAGCGCCTTCCTCAAGGCTGACGATAACGACCGCAGCGAACTGCTGGAAAAACTTACCGATACCGCGCTCTACACTCGCCTCGGCCGTCGCGCGTTCGACAAGGCCAAAGAGGCCCGCGAAGCGCACAAGCTGTTGCAGGATCAGGCCACTGGCGTCACGCCGCTGACCGCCGAAGCCCGCGCCGAACTCGACGAACGCTTCAACGCCGCTCAGCAGCAACTCAAAGTGCAGCAGGCCCGGCTCAAGCAGCTTGAGCAGCAACACACCTGGCTGAAGGATTTGCGCCTGCTACAGGACGCGCAACAGGCTGCCGCCGAGCAACTGCACAGCGCTGAACTGGAGCGTGACAGCCTGGTCGGCGAACGCCTGAAACTTACGCGCCTCGAACAACTCGCGCCGCAACGGCATCAGTTTGCGCGCAAAGCGCAAATCGACGCGCTGCTGACGCCACTGGCTGCGCAGATTGCCACGCATACCCAGCAACACGCTGAGTTGAGCGAGCGTCAGACGCAGCTCGATCAGAACCTCGCCGCCGCTCAAGTCGCCCTCAGCGAAGCGCAAAAACAGCAAGCCGAAAGTGCCCCGCTGGTGCGCCAGGCGTTCGACGAGCAAAGCACCCTCGCCCGTCTGATCAAAGACGCCGCACAAAGTGGCGAAGCCCAACAGAATGCACAACAGGCCTGCACCCAAGGCCAAAGTGCGATTCAAGCAATGCAACAAAAGCAGGTGGAAGTCGGCGAGCGCTTGCAGCGCATCGCCGTCGAGCTTGAGCAAAGTCTGCATCTGGCACCACTGAGCGATGCGTGGAACGCTTATCGCGACCGTTTGCAGCAGTTAATGCTGATCGGCAATCGCTTGAACAAAGGCCAGGGTGAACTGGCGACGCTAGAAGCAACCGCCACGCGCAGCGCCGAAGAATTCGCTACGCAGAAGCAGCAACTGGAAGTCCTGTTCAAGGAAGCCGGAGCCGAGCCGAACGCTGTCGCCGAACAGATCGGCATGCTCGGCGGATTGTTGCAGGACAACCGCAAACACCTGCGTGCCATCGAAGACCTGTCGCGGCTGTGGGCCACTCAGCAGGAGTTGGATCAGCGCAACGCCGAGCTGCAACAGCGGCAACTCGCGGCACAGGAAGAACGCGAGCGCCTGACCCAGGACGGGGTCAAGTCCAAAGCCGAGCTGACCATCGCCGAGCAGACTCTCAACGTCACCCGCGAACTGCTGGAGCGTCAGCGTGTGGCGCGCAGTGCCAGTGTCGAAGAGTTGCGCGCGCAGTTGCAGGATGATCAGCCGTGCCCGGTGTGTGGCAGTCATGAGCATCCGTACCATCAGCCCGAAGCGCTGCTGCAAAGCCTCGGTCGCCATGATGAAAACGAACAGGCCAACGCGCAGAACGCGGTGGATCAGCTCAAGGAAAAGCTCACCGAACTGCGTGCCGAAGTCGGCGGCGTGATCGCCCGGCAGAAGGAACTGCTGCAGCAGCAGGAACAACTGGCGAGCCAGCAGCAAGCACTGACGCCGAGTCTTGAAGCGCATCCGTTGGCTGCATCACTGTTCAATCAGGATGCGCCAAAACGTGACGCCTGGCTGACCCAGCAAAACAACCAGTTGAACCAGAGCATCAGCCAGGACGAGCAGCGCCAGAGCGCCCTGCTCACCCTGCAACAGGACGCCGCGCGCCTGACGCAACAGCTGCGCGAGGCCGAAACTGCGCACCAGCAAGCGGCTCAACACCTGAGCAATCAGCAGCAGCAATTGAGTAATGATCGTCAGCGTCTGGACGAAGAACTCAGCGCATTTGCCAGCCTGCTGCCGGCCGATACTCTGGAAGCGTTGCGCGTCGAACCGGCGGCGACCTTCATGCAACTCGACCGCGAGATTGCCGAGCGTCTGGCACAACTCGATCAGCAGAGAGAAGAACTGGCCGAGCAACAACAGCGTCAGCAGACGCTGGAAAAAGAGCAAGACCGCCAGCAGTCCCGCGTGCAACAGCTGCAAACTGCTGAACAGCAGTTCCAGGCACTCAACGAACAGCAACAGGTCAGCCAGCAGAAACTCGCCCAGTTGCTCGGCGAACACCGCAGCGCTGAACACTGGCAACAACAGCTTGAACAGACTGTGGAAACCGCGCGCACTACCGAGGCTGGCACGGCTCAAGAGCTACAGAGCGTAAGCACTCAACGGGTGAAAATAGCTGCCGAGCTTGAGGCGCAGCAGGAACGTTTGCTCGCCCTGGAAAGCGAACACGGCGAACTCGCCAGCAAGATCGCGCAATGGCGGGCCGGTCATCCGGAGCTGGATGACGGCGGCCTCGAAGAACTGCTGCAGGTCGATGACGCGCAGGTCAGCGAGCTGCGTCAGCGCTTGCAGAACAATGAAAAAGCCATCGAACAGGCCAGGGTTCTGGTGCAGGAGCGCGAACGCCAGTTGCTCGCGCATCAGGCGCAACACAACGGCAATCTGGAAGCCGAGCAACTGACGGTCGCACTGAATGATCTGCAGAACCAGTGCGTCATCAGCGAACAACAATGCGCCGAGCTGCGCGCCGAACAGGCCGAGGATCAGCGTCGGCAAAACGCCAATCAGGCGCTGGCGCAACAGATCGCCGACGCCTATGCCGAGTATCAGCGCTGGGCCCGCCTGAATGCGTTGATCGGCTCGGCCACCGGCGACACCTTCCGCAAGATCGCTCAGGCTTACAACCTCGATTTGCTGGTGCATCACGCCAACGTGCAACTGCGCCAACTGGTCAAACGCTATCGCCTGAAACGCGGTGGCAGCATGCTCGGCCTGCTGGTGCTCGACACCGAGATGGGCGACGAACTGCGTTCGGTGCATTCGCTGTCCGGTGGCGAGACCTTCCTCGTGTCGCTGGCACTGGCGCTGGGTCTGGCCTCAATGGCGTCGAGCACACTGAAGATCGAATCGCTGTTCATCGACGAAGGCTTCGGCAGTCTCGATCCGGAATCGCTGCAACTGGCGATGGATGCGCTCGATGGTTTGCAGGCGCAGGGGCGCAAGGTCGCGGTGATTTCCCACGTACAGGAAATGCACGAGCGGATCCCGGTGCAGATTCAGGTGCAGCGCCAAGGCAATGGCCTGAGCACGCTGGAGGTGAAATGAATACGCTGTATTCGTTCCGCCGCTGCCCGTACGCGATGCGCGCGCGGATGGCGCTGCGTTATTCCGGCGTGACCGTGGACATTGTCGAGGTCAGCCTCAAGGCCAAACCGGCCGAGATGCTGGCAATCTCGCCCAAGGGCACGGTGCCGGTGCTGGATGCGGATGGTCGGGTGATTGAAGAGAGTCTGGAAATCATGCGCTGGGCGCTGGCGCAGAACGATCCGGATGACTGGTTGCTCAAGGATGATTCGTTCGGGGCGCTGTGGATGGACAAGCTGATCGAGGGTAATGATCAGGTGTTCAAGGTGCATTTGAATCGCTACAAGTACGCCGAGCGTTATCCCGAGCAGCCGATGGAAGCTTATCGCGCCGAAGGCGAGTTGTTTCTGGCCAAGCTGGATGGTCTGCTCAAGGATCGCGATTACTTGCTGGCTGACCATGCGTGTATGGCGGATATCGCCCTGCTGCCGTTCGTGCGCCAGTTCGCGCATGTTGACCGCGAGTGGTTTGCGCAGACGCCGTATGTTCGCTTGCAGGCCTGGCTTGAACGTTTTCTCGAGTCGGACCTCTTCACATCCATCATGAAAAAGTGATTCAGGCGAGGACGGCGCACATGCCGAGTGCCGAGCAATCCACTTCGAACGGGCCGAGGAAATTGGCCGGCGTTTTGCTCGGTGGATTGCCGGCGAGCAGACCCAGCGTATTGGCCCGTTCGATGTTGTGCGCGATGCTGTGATTGGCTTCTATCGCCCGGGCCAGCGAGCCGACCGAGCCTTGGCCGATGCCTAGTAATGACGCGCCATTGGTCATGAATGCCAGTCCGGCGATGACCCATAATCTGTAGCCTTTCATGCCCCGGCGACTCCTGCGAATTCAGCACCGTCGACCGCTGCATTTTGCGCACGGTGTTCGAACTGGATGCCGGGATGCGCGACCTCGATCGGCGCGTCAAAGCTGTGTTGCGACTGCGATGCGAAGCTGACGAACAGCACCATGACCAGGTACAGACCGATGGCCAGGTAGGCGCCGCGTTTGGCGGAAGTGATGATTGCATGGGCCATGATCTGTGCTCCGTGGACATGTTTCGAGGTCCACAGAATCGATCAAAAAAACCCGGCTAACCACTCAGCGATTTCCATAGTAACCATCAGCCTGATTGATCATTAAGCTGCTCTATTTCTGCCCTAAGTAATATCTATCGCTGAACATTGCACACACGTGTAAGAGCTGCCGAAGGCTGCGATCTTTTGATTTTGCTTTTAAAAAACAAGATCAAAAGATCGCAGCCTGCGGCAGCTCCTACAGGGGATCAGGAGTTCAGCGAGGGAATTTCAGTGTTGAGTTTTGTGGTCCAGTGCGGCGTAGAAATTGGCGCTCTGTTGCAGGTATTTCTGGGTGTAGCTCTGGGCGTGGGATTTTTTGTCGCTGATTTCAGCGCTGGCGCTGGCTGGCAACGCAACTGTGGCGGAGATGGCGGATGCGGCGATGATCGAGAAGAGATTGAAGTTCATGGCGGTAACCCTCGTGTTCGGTTGACTTGCTTGCCCGGTTGGGCGGTGAAGCCAACTTAACGCTCGAGGGTCGCTCGCTTGAAATCTTTTGTAGCATTAGCTGTTATCAGCGCGATTAATACAAAGACGCAGGCCCCGCGATCCGGGGCCTGCGGCTTATTGACGCACTAGAAACTTCAGGTCGCTCGGCGCGTCCATCGGCAGCTTCTGCACGATTTTGCCGAGCAGACCGCTCTTGGCATCGCGCTCGACCACAATGATTGCGTTACTTTTCTGGTTGGCAATCAGCAAGAACTTGCCGCTCGGATCGAGGCTGAACTCGCGCGGGTGATCACCTTCCACCGAGCGTCGCTGCAGTTCTTTGAGCTGGCCGGTCGCCGGATCGATGGCGAACACCAGCAACTGATTGGCGGTGCCACGGTTGCTCACATAGAGGAACTTGCCGTCTGCGGACGCATGCAGCGCGGCGGCAGCTTTGTCCGAAGTCGGCTGGCCGGCTGCCAGGTCGATCATTTGCGTCTGGGTCAGCACGCCGTCCTGGTAATCAAACACCGCGACCTGCGCGCTCATTTCCATGCTCAGCCAGGCATGTTTGCCGTCGGCGCTGAACAGCAGATGACGCGGCCCGCTGCCCGGTGGCAGTTGCACCGAAGCAGCTTTCGCCGGAGTCAGCGGCAGCTCTGGATTGGCCTTCGGGTCGAACTGGTAGATAAACACCTTGTCCGCGCCCAGATCATTGGAGAACACGTAGCGCCCGTCCGGCGAGGAAACCGTCGAATGCACGTGGTTCGATGCCTGACGCTGAGGATTGACGCGACTGGCCGGGTGAGCGCTCATCTGCACCACCGGTTTCAGCTTGCCGTCGCTGCCCACCGGCAACACCGCGAGGGTGCCACCCGGATCTTCAACCACCGAGTAGTTGCTGACGAACAAGTGGCTGGCATCGCCGCTGAGGCTCGAATGAGTTGGCTCGTTGCCCAGGCTCTGCACCTGACTGATCAGGCTCAGCGCATGGGTCTTGGAATCGATGGCATAGCTGCTGACGCGGCCGACCGGATCTTTCTGGCCCGGGCCGTTTTCGTTGACCACGAACAGGTGACGCTGATCTTTGGAGATCGTCAGCCACGACGGGTTTTCGCTTTCGACTACTTGCAGCGGCTTGGCGTCGATCTGGCCGGTGGCGCTGTCGAAATTCATCCGGTAAATGCCTTGGCTGCTGCCGGCGGTGTACGAACCGACCAGCAACTGGAAGCTCTCGGCCGAGGCCGTGGACAGCCCCATCGCGCCGACGCTGCCGGCCATCAGCAATGGCCAGAAATTACGCATCTTCATTCGATTCTTCCTCGTCGTCGTTGCTGCCGCCGAAGGCTTGCGAGCAAACCAGACGGTGCTCGCCGGAATCGCCGACAATCAGCCAGCTTTGCAAATCCGTATCGAACGTGGCTGCGCTGACTTGCGCGGGGGTGAACTCCCAGTGCTTGGCCGCTCGGCCATCAATGCATTCGATATGCAGGTTGTCGTCTTCGTCGAGGGAAAATTCGAAGGCGTGCAGGCCATCGATTTCAACCATGTCGCAGTGTTCGAGGACGTCGAGAAGGGTTTGGGCAGTCATGGCAAACAGTCTTTCTAGGGGGAAAGGGGCAATGATAGCTTATTGTCGGAGTCGATCCCCTGTGGGAGCTGGCTTGCCAGCGATAGCAGTCTGTCAGTCACATAAATGTTGAATGTGCCGCCGCCATCGCTGGCAAGCCAGCTCCCACAGGTGATGCGTTAAGAGCTTAGATCGCGTCGGGCGATGGCTTGCCGTCGACCAGGCGCTGGATGCGCAGCGGGTTGGCGTTTTTCAGCGCTTCCGGCAGCAGGCTGTCGGGGTAGTTCTGGAAGCACACCGGGCGCAGGAAGCGATCAATCGCCAGCGTACCCACCGAAGTGCCACGGGCATCGGACGTCGCCGGGTACGGCCCGCCGTGCACCATCGAATCGCACACCTCGACACCAGTCGGATAACCATTGAGCAAAATCCGCCCGACCTTCTGTTCCAGCAGCGGCGTCAGTTCAGCGAACTTTTCGAAATCCGCCGGCTCGCCAATGATGGTCGCCGTCAGTTGCCCGTGCAGGCCGTTCAACGCAGCGCTGAGTTGCGCCTGATCCGCCACTTCGACGATCACTGTGGTCGGGCCGAACACTTCTTCCTGCAGCACTTCATCGCCGTTGATCAGCAAGCTGACGTCAGCCTTGAACAGTTGCGGCTGGGCTTGATTGCCCTGCTGCCGATTTCCGGCCAGATGCTCGATGCCAGAATGCGCCAAGAGCTTCTGCAGACCGTTGCCGTAGCTGCCGAGGGTGCCAGCGTTGAGCATGGTTTGCGCCGGTTGATCGCCGATCAGCCCGGCGACTTGCTGCACGAACGCGCTGAACTGCGGCGAGCGAATACCGATCACCAGACCCGGATTGGTGCAGAACTGACCGCACCCCTGCACCACCGATGCGGTGAGGTCGCGAGCCACAGTTTCTGAACGCTGAGCCAGCGCTTGCGGCAGCACAATCACCGGGTTGATGCTCGACATCTCGGCAAACACCGGGATCGGTTGCGGGCGTGCAGCGGCCATGTCGCACAAAGCGCGTCCGCCCTTGAGCGAACCGGTGAAGCCCACGGCCTGAATCGCCGGATGCTTGACCAGCCATTCGCCGACCCCGCCGCCGTAGATCATGTTGAATACACCGGCCGGCATGCCGGTTTTTTCCGCCGCGCGGATCAGCGCATCGGCGACGAGTTCGGCGGTGGCCATGTGGCCGCTATGAGCCTTGAACACCACCGGGCAACCGGCAGCCAGCGCCGAGGCGGTATCGCCACCGGCAGTGGAAAACGCCAATGGAAAGTTGCTCGCGCCAAACACCGCCACCGGGCCGAGGCCGATGCGGTACTGGCGCAGATCCGGACGTGGCAGCGGTTGACGATCCGGCAATGGCAGATCGATCCGCGCACCGTAGAAATCCCCGCGACGCAGGACTTTGGCGAACAGACGCATCTGGCCGCTGGTGCGACCGCGCTCGCCTTGAATGCGTCCCGCTGGCAGCGCGGTTTCGCGGCAGACCACGGCGACGAAATCATCACCCAGCGCATCCAGTTCATCGGCGATTGCATCGAGGAACTGCGCGCGGCGTTCGGCACTCAGGCTGCGATAGGCCGGGTAAGCCGCAGCGGCAGCTCTGGCGGCGGCGTCGACTTCTTCAGCGGTGGCTTGAATGAAATCGTGCGGCAGTTGCTCGCCCGTGCTGGCGTCAACGCTGTGCAATTTGAGGTTGCCGGCCGCGCTGCGCTGACCGCCGATGTAGTTGTGACCGAGAATCTGAGTCATGGGATCTCCTTAAAGGGTGCCGATGCTGTCCGGTTGAAAAACCGCGTCAACCGGAACGATGCCGTTGATCAGCGGCGCGCCGAATTCGGCCTGGCTGATCTCGAACACGTCTCCGGGCTGGGTACGAATGCCATCGGCGAACGACAGCGTCGCGGTGCCGAAAAAATGAATATGCACGTCGCCGGGACGCAGGAACTGGCTGTATTTGAAGTGGTGGTATTCGAGGTTCCCCAAGCTGTGGCACATGTTCGCCTCGCCACTGAGGAACTCGTTCTGCCACAGCACCTCGCCGTCGCGCAGGATGCGGCTGGTGCCTGCCAGATGTTGAGGCAGCTCACCGACGCGAAGTTCCGGGCCGTAACTGCAACTGCGCAATTTCGAGTGCGCAAGGTACAGGTAATTCTTGCGCTCCATGATGTGGTCGGAGAACTCGTTACCCACCGCGAAACCGAGGCGATACGGCTTGCCGTCGTGGCCGATGATGTAAAGACCGGCCATCTCCGGCTCCTCGCCGGCGTCTTCAGCAAATGGCGGCAGCGGGAATGGCTGACCGGGACGCACAACGATGCTGCCGTCGCCCTTGTAAAACCATTCCGGTTGCACGCCGGCCTGCCCCGCTGCCGGTTTGCCGCCCTCCACGCCCCATTTGAAAATGCGCATGGTGTCGGTCAGCGCCGCTTCATCGCCGGCCTGTTGATGCATCTTGTCGCGGGCCGAAGCGCTGCCGAGGTGCGTCAGACCGGTGCCGCTGACCAGCGTGTGCGCCGGGTCCGGGTGGTCCAGTGGCGGCAGGATGCGCAGGTCTTGCAGCAGCTCAGCGTAGTCGTGGCTGATGCCCAGGCCGTGGATTTTGACTTGCTGTTCAAGGCTGCTGCCGGCTTCGATGGCGGACAGCGCCAGATCACGCACGCTGCGCGCATTCTGCACTTCGCGCACCACACCGTTCTCGACCACACCGACCCGGCGCTCGCGGTTACTCAATTCGAATTGAACCAGATGCATGGATTTTCTCCTGTAAACAAGCCTTCAAAACACTGCAAAACCCTGTGGGAGCTGGCTTGCCAGCGATAGCAGTCTGTCTGACACATCCATTTTGAATGTGCCGCCGTCATCGCTGGCAAGCCAGCTCCCACAGGATCGGTGGTGATTGGGGATCAGGTACGGGTTGCTCCACGTGCACTTGCGGCAAATTGGTCCACCGGCAACACGTGTTTACGCTCCAGCAAGCGATAAACCACACCCGTCAGAATCAACCCGAACACCATCACCCCCGACAAGAAATACAAACCCGAAGCAAGGTTCCCGGTGTACTCCTTCAGCGCGCCAATCACGAACGGTCCGATGTAGCCACCGAGGTTGCCCACCGAGTTGATCAACGCGATCCCGGCCGCTGCACTGGCCCCGGCAAAGAATCGTCCCGGCAGGGTCCAGAACACCGCCGTGCAGGAAAACAGTGCGAACGCCACCAGACACAATGCCGCCAGTTGCGCCACCGGCAATGACAGCCAGGCACTGAGAAACAGACCAATCGCACCCAGCACATACAGCACCGCCAGATGGCCGTAGCGATCATTCAAACGGTCGGAACTGCGCGGGATAATCAGCAAACCGATGATGCCGAAAATGTACGGCACCGAAGACACGAAACCGGTCACCAGATCAGTGCCACCGAATTGCTTGATCAAAGTTGGCAACCACAGACCCAAGCCATAAATGCTCAGGGTTACCGGGAGATAGAACAGCGCCAGCAGCAACACGCGTTTGTCTTTCAGCGCATGCAATGGATTGCCGTGGCGGGTCTGGCCATATTCCTGCAGATCCTTTTTCAGCTCGCCGCTGAGCCAGTCCTTCTCGGCCTGATCCATCCATTTGACTTGTTGCGGGCCGTCCGGCAACCAGCGCAGCACCGGCCAGGTCAGCAGGATCGCCGGAGTGCCGATGACAATGAACAGCCACTGCCAGCCATGCAGACCGAGGATGCCGTCCATGCCTAGCAAGCCGCCGGAGACCGGGCCGGTGATCATCATCGCGATGGGTTGGGAGAGGATGAACAGTCCGAGGATCTTGCCGCGATGGCGCACCGGGAACCATTGGGTGATGTAGTACAGAACGCCGGGAAAGAATCCCGCCTCCGCCGCGCCGAGCAGAAAGCGCATTACGTAGAAACTGTGTGGGCCCTGGACGAAGGCCATGCCGATGGTGATCGCGCCCCAAGTGATCATGATCCGCGCGAACCAGCGCCGGGCGCCGAAGCGTTCGAGCATCAGGTTACTGGGGATTTCCAGCAGAAAGTAGCCGATGAAAAACAGGCCGGCACCGAGGCCATAAGCCGCATCACCGATGCCGATGTCGGCGCCCATGTGCAGTTTGGCGAAGCCGACGGCGGAGCGATCCACATAGGCGATCAGGTACAGCAGGATCAGGAAGGGAATCAGTTTCAGCGTGATACGCCGGATAAGCCGCAATTCCTGGCTCATGAGATCGGTCTCCGATTGTTGTTGTTATAGAACCTCGGGGGACGCCTCTCGCGGAAAACCGCCAGGGCCAATCCCTCCGTCGAAAACGACTATATAGTAATACTAATTACCCAACAACACTTCCAAACAGTCGATTTTGAGCTTATGTTAGGCCAAAGCTCGCAAACAATAGTCTTACAATAAGAGAATCGATCATGTCTGATAAGAAACCCACCCTGCGCTCCGCCCAATGGTTTGGCACGGCCGACAAAAACGGCTTCATGTACCGCAGCTGGATGAAGAATCAGGGCATCGCCGACCATCAGTTTCACGGCAAACCAATCATCGGGATCTGCAACACCTGGTCGGAGCTGACGCCGTGCAACGCGCACTTCCGGCAGATCGCCGAACACGTCAAACGCGGCGTGATCGAGGCCGGTGGTTTCCCGGTGGAATTCCCGGTGTTCTCCAACGGCGAATCCAACCTGCGCCCGACCGCCATGCTCACCCGCAACCTGGCGAGCATGGACGTTGAAGAAGCGATTCGCGGCAACCCGATTGACGGCGTGGTGCTGCTCACCGGTTGCGACAAGACCACTCCGGCACTGCTGATGGGCGCGGCCAGTTGCGACGTGCCGGCCATCGTCGTCACCGGCGGACCGATGCTCAACGGCAAGCACAAAGGCAAGGACATCGGCTCGGGCACCGTGGTCTGGCAGCTCAGCGAACAGGTCAAGGCCGGCACCATCACCATTGACGATTTCCTCGCGGCCGAGGGCGGCATGTCGCGCTCGGCCGGCACCTGCAACACCATGGGCACCGCGTCGACCATGGCCTGCATGGCCGAAGCTCTCGGCACTTCCCTGCCGCACAACGCGGCGATCCCGGCGGTGGATGCCCGGCGTTATGTGCTGGCGCACATGTCCGGCATGCGTGCGGTCGAGATGGTGTGGGAAGATTTGAAACTGTCGAAGATTCTCACCAAGGAAGCGTTCGAAAACGCGATTCGGGTCAACGCTGCCATCGGTGGTTCGACCAACGCGGTCATCCACCTCAAAGCCATTGCCGGACGCATCGGCGTCGAGCTCGATCTGGATGACTGGACCCGTATCGGTCGCGGCATGCCGACCATCGTCGACCTGCAACCGTCCGGGCGCTTCCTGATGGAAGAGTTCTACTACGCCGGTGGACTGCCGGCGGTGCTGCGCCTTCTCGGTGAGGCCAATCTGATCCCGAATCCGGATGCGTTGACGGTCAACGGCAAGTCCATCGGCGAGAACACCAAGGACGCGCCGATCTATGGCGAAGACGAAGTGATCCGCACCATCGACAACCCGATCCGTGCCGACGGCGGGATTTGCGTGTTGCGCGGTAACCTGGCGCCGCTGGGTGCGGTGCTTAAGCCATCCGCCGCCAGCGCCGAACTGATGCAGCATCGCGGTCGTGCGGTGGTGTTCGAGAACTTCGATATGTACAAGGCACGGATCAACGATCCGGAACTGGACGTCGATGCCAACTCGATTCTGGTGATGAAAAACTGCGGGCCGAAAGGTTATCCGGGCATGGCTGAAGTCGGCAACATGGGGCTGCCAGCGAAACTGTTGGCCCAAGGCGTGACTGACATGGTGCGCATTTCCGATGCGCGCATGAGCGGCACAGCGTACGGCACGGTCGTGTTGCACGTGGCGCCGGAAGCAGCGGCTGGCGGGCCTTTGGCGACGGTGAAAGAAGGCGACTGGATCGAGCTGGACTGCGCCAATGGACGCTTGCATCTGGATATTTCGGATGCCGAACTGGCGGCGCGCATGGCTGATCTGCAACCACCGCAGCAATTGTTGGTGGGCGGTTATCGTCAGCTGTACATCGAGCACGTGTTGCAGGCGGATCAGGGTTGTGACTTTGATTTCCTCGTCGGCTGCCGAGGGGCTGAAGTGCCGCGACACTCCCACTGATCACCAGCATAGCCCTGAGTTGTGCATCATTTGTGGCGAGGGAGCTTGCTCCCGCTCGGCTGCGTAGCAGTCGCAAAATCGATGAATGTGGTAATTCTGGATGACCAGATGTATCGGGTTTGGGGCCGCTTCGCGACCCAGCGGGAGCAAGCTCCCTCGCCACAGGGTATTCGCAGATTTCAGGTCTGATGATTGCCCGCCACGCCTGCTATGATGCGCGGCACTTCCATCGCACAGGATCGCGCCGTTCCCCATGGATTACCGCAAACCCTCCGACCGCAAAAGCATGCACTCGCGCATCGTCCAGGAACTGGGCATGCAGATCGTTTCCGGACGCTTTTTGCCGTGCGACAAACTGCCCGCCGAAGCCTTGCTGTGCGAGGAATACGCGGTCAGCCGACCGGTGTTGCGCGAAGCTACACGAGTGCTGGTCGCCAAGGGTCTGGTGTACTCCAAGCCGCGCGTCGGCACCGTGGTCAAACCGCGCCGCGAATGGCACATGCTCGACCCCGACGTACTGCATTGGCTGATGCAAAGCAGTCCGCAAAATGAGTTCTTCAACGTGCTGACCACGGTGCGCAGCATCATCGAACCGGCCGCTGCCGCCCTCGCCGCCCAGCATGCGACCGATGCCGATATCGCGTTGATCGACGAAGCTTATCAACGCATGGAAGCGGCGCCGACGCCGGAAGCTTTGCTGCAACCGGACCTGGATTTCCACAGCCGTATTGCCGATGCCACGCACAATGATTTGCTGGCAAATCTGTGCAACATGCTGTCGGTGGCGATTGCCGAGGCGTTGAAGCATTCGAATCAGCGGCCGAATCTGCATGATCTGGCGCTGCCGCGGCATAAGGCGATTCTGACGGCGATCGAGAACCGGGATGCGTTGGGGGCACGGCATGCGGCGTTGGTGCAGCTGGATGATGCGCGGAGTGCGTTGAGTGTGGTGCTCGGAACCGAACTCTCCTGACCCAGACAAAACCCTGTGGGAGCTGGCTTGCCAGCGATGACGGTTTAACATTCAACATTGATGTCTGCTGTGAGTTCGCTATCGCTGGCAAGCCAGCTCCCACAGTGGTCGGTGTAACCTCTGAAATGTAAAAAGCCGTAACCCCTAAAGGTTGCGGCTTTGTCATTTCAGCTTGCTCAACTCAATGCGCAAACAACGAATTACCCTTCTGCCCCGCCAGTTTCTCCGGCTTGATCAGGAAATTCGCCAATGCCGGCAGCAGCCACAGCGCACCGAACATGTTCCACAGCAGCATGAAGGTCAGCATCAAGCCCATGTCCGCCTGGAACTTGATCGCCGAGAAGATCCAGGTGCACACGCCGATGGCCAGGCACAGACCGGTGAACAGCACTGCTTTACCGGTGGATTTCAGGGTCTGGTAATAGGCTTCCTGCAATGGCAGGCCGGCGCGCAGGAAACTCTCCAGACGGCTGTAGATGTAAATGCCGTAGTCCACGCCAATGCCCACACCCAACGCCACCACCGGCAGGGTCGCGACTTTCACGCCGATGCCCATGAACGCCATCAGCGCGTTGCCCAGCACCGAGGTCAGTACCAGCGGCAGGACGATGCACAAGGTCGCCGCCCATGAGCGGAAGGTGATCATGCACATGGTCGCCACACAGATATAAACCAGGATCAGAATGGTCAGTTCGGATTCCTTGATCACTTCGTTGGTGGCGGCTTCGATGCCGGCGTTACCGGCGGCGAGGATGAATTCCAGGCCGTCCTTGTTGTTCTCCTTGGCGAACTCCTGCACCGCATGCACCGCACGATCAAGGGTTTCGGCCTTGTGGTCGTTGAGGAACACCAGCACCGGCGCCAGCGAGCAACTGTTGTTGTACAGGCCATCGGCACGCGCGATGGAGTTGTTCAATACATCCGGGTTGCGCGACAGGGTTTCCCATTTCAGGTTGCCCTCGTTCATGCCCTTGATCATCTGCTTGGACACGGTCACCAGCGAGATCGCCGACTGCACGCCCTCGGTGTTCTGCATCTTCCACATCAGTTCGTCGATCGGCCCCATCGCTTCGTAGCGCGAGCAGCCTTCGGACTTGGTCTTGACCATCACCACCAGCACGTCGGAACTGGTCGAGTAGTTGCTGATGATGAAGTTGTTGTCCTTGTTGTAGCGCGAGTCCGGACGCAGTTCCGGCGCGCCCTGGTCGAGGTCGCCGATTTTCAGGTTCTGGCTGTACCAGAGGCCGCCACCGAAGGCGATCAGCGCCAGCACCACGGAAATCTTCGCGACTTTCGGGTTGGCGAAGTTCGCCAGCAGGCGCCAGAACGGATGTTCGCGGTGCGCGTCCTTCTTGCTCTTTTCGATTGCGCGCTTACTGATGCCGACATAGGAAATCGCCACCGGCAGCAGGATCAGGTTGGTGAACACGATCACCGCCACGCCGATGGACGCGCCGATGGCCAGCTCACGGATCACGCCGATGTCGATAATCAGCAACGTGATGAAGCCGACGGCGTCCGCCAGAATCGCAATCATCCCCGGCAGGAACAACTGGCGGAAGGTGCGTCGTGCAGCGGTCAGGGCGTTGTCGGCCTCACTGGATTGCAGCGCGATACCGTTGATCTTCTGCACGCCGTGGGAAATACCGATGGCGAAGATCAGGAACGGCACCAGCATCGAATACGGATCGAGCCCGAAGCCGAAGAAGTGCATCAGACCCAACTGCCAGACCACCGCCACCAGCGTGGTACTCAGCACCGCGACCGTGCTGCGCAGGCAGTTGGTGAACCACAGCAGCAGGATCAGGGTGATGACGAAGGCGATGCCGAAGAACATCACCACCATCACCAGACCATCGATCAGGTCGCCGACCTTCTTGGCAAAACCGACGATGTGGATCTTGACGTTGGGGTTCTGCGCTTCGAACTTGTCGCGAATCTTGTCTTCCAGTTCATGGGAGAACTTGCGGTAGTCCAGCGCCAGCAACTTGCCCTGATCCTGCGGGTCCGGGTAGGACTCCAGCAGCGGGATGTCGACGATGCTCGACTTGAAGTCGTTGGCCACCAGCCGCCCGACCTGACCCGACTTGAGCACGTTGTTGCGCAGCAGGTCGAGGCTGTCCTGCGAGCCGCTGTAGCTCTGCGGGATGACTTCACCGCCGGCAAAACCCTCCTCGGTCACTTCGGTCCAGCGTACGCTCGGGCTCCACAGCGACTTGAGGCCGGAACGGTCGACGCCGGAGATGTAGAACACCTCGTCGTTGATCTGCCGCAGCGTCTCCATGTATTCCTTGGAGAAGATGTCCCCGTCCTTGGCTTCCACCGAAATACGCACGGTGTTGCCCAGGTTCGCCAGATCGTTGCGATGCTCCATCATCTTTTCAATGAACGGATGCTTGAGCGGGATCATCTTTTCGAAACTGGTGGACGGGCGGATCAGCGTCGCCTGCCAGAACAGGAAAATGCTCACCAGCAGGCAGATCACGATGACTGCCGGGCGGTTATTGAAAATCAGGCGTTCGAGAAACGTCGCCTTGTCCTGATTATGATTACTCAAGGAAGTCATAGCCCCGCCTTCTTATTATTAATCTCGGCGCCGTTCGGCGAAGTGATGCGTACGCCGCCCTGCCCGGTCAGAATCAGGTTGCCGTTGCCGGCAGCGGTGACCGAGGACAGCGAAATGCGGTCCGGACGGTTGAACACGCTGAAGGTCTCGCCGTTGTCGCTGCTGCTGATCACTGAACCGCCGTTGCCGACGATCACGATCGAGCCGTCTTCAAGCAAGGTCGCGCCGGACAAACCGAACTCCAGCGCGCCGCGCGCAGCCTTGAGTTCGACCTGCTCCCAGCTGCTGCCGAAATCGGTGGAGCGATAGAGATTGCCGCGCAGACCGTAGGCCAGCAGCGTCGAGGGTTGCGCAGTGCCGATCACACCAAACAACGAGCCCTCGTACGGGCCTTCGAGTTTTTCCCAGGTCTGACCCCAGTCGGCGGAGCGGAACATGCTGCCTGACTCGCCGACGATGAACAGCCCGGCATCCTTCACCGCCGCGATGGCGTTGAGGTGGAATTGGTCTTCATTGTCGAGGCGGTCGCTGGCGTCTGCCCAGTTCTTGCCGCCGTCGGTGGTTTCCATCAACGCACCGTAGGCGCCCACGGCAAAGCCGCTGTTGACGTCCTTGAACCAGACGTCGAGCAGCGGCGATTCGCGTGTGAGGTCTTCGAATTGTTTGTTCCAGGTCTGGCCGCCATCCTCGCTGGCGAGAATCTGCGCGTCATGTCCTACGGCCCAGCCGTGCTTGTCGTCGACAAAAAATACTGCCGTGAGCAGCTGGCGGCTCGGCACTTTGGCCTGAGTCCAGGTCTTGCCCTGATCATCGGAATAGAGAATGTGCCCACGATCCCCGACCGCCACCAGGCGCTTGCCTGCGTGAACCACATCGAGCATCAGGCTTTTCGCGGCTTTGACCGATTCGGTGGAATAGACCACGTCGGCCGGCGCTTCGGCAGCCAGCACCGGTGCCGACAGCGAGGCAAAACCCAGCAGAGTGAGTGCTGTGGCCAGCAACGCGGTGTTGCGTAACGCCGGCGGGCGGCAACGACTCATAGACCTTCCCCTATTTATTATTGTTAGGCCATCGGGCCTTAAAGGGCGCCGCAAGGCTGTTCCCTGATAACTGACTGGTCTCAAGCATAGACCTGAAACCCGCAATCCAGAGCGCCTTCGGAAGCTGGCCCATCCTATCGGGCATTAGAAACGTCTGACAATCGGCGCAACGTTATCTTTTGTTAACCAACCGGCTTATAGCTACGGGTGAATGCGCGGGCATTCGTCCGACTGATGGCGGGATTCTTGCGCTGAGGGACTTGCACGATAGGTATTATGGTATACCATCAGACGCACAGACACTGTTTATCCCCTACGGAGCAGCTCATGAGTTTCGAAATCCGCAAGATCGTCAGCTATGTCGACCAGACCTTTATTGAAGGCGGCAAGGCATCCGACACCCCGGTGACCATGGTCGGCCTCGCCGTGGTGATGAAAAACCCTTGGGTGGGTAACGGCTTTGTCGAAGACCTCAAACCGCAGATCCGCGCCAATTGCTCGGACCTCGGCGCGATGATGGTCGAGCGTCTGGTGGGCATCATCGGCGGCGCCGACAAGATTGAGGCGTACGGCAAAGCCGCGGTGGTCGGCGCGGATGGCGAGATCGAACACGCCTCGGCGGTGATCCACACCTTGCGCTTCGGCAACCACTATCGCGAAGCGGTCAAGGCCAAGAGTTACCTGAGTTTCACCAACAAGCGCGGCGGCCCGGGCACGTCGATTCAGATCCCGATGATGCACAAGGATGACGAAGGCCTGCGCTCGCACTACATCACGTTGGAAATGCAGATCGAAGACGCGCCGCGCGCCGACGAAATCGTCGTGGTGCTCGGGTGCGCCGACGGTGGTCGCCTGCACCCGCGCATCGGTAACCGCTACATCGATCTGGAAGAACTGGCCGCCGAAAAAGCCCAGTAATCACAATAAGAAGGCATTGCAGGAGCGCTCCATGATTCGGCTCAACGCTGAACTCACCCCGGCCGGCACCAGTTATCTGGCGACAGGCGTTGGCCAACCCGTGGTGTTGATCCACGGCGTTGGTCTGAACAAAGAAATGTGGGGCGGCCAGGTCGTTGGCCTGGCCACACAATATCGGGTGATCGCCTACGACATGCTCGGGCATGGCGCCAGTCCGCGACCGGCCAGCGGCACTGCCCTGCTCGGGTATGCCGATCAGTTGCTGGAGCTGCTCGACCACCTGCAATTGCCGCAAGCCTCAGTGATCGGTTTTTCCATGGGCGGGCTGGTGGCGCGGGCGTTCGCCCTGCATTACCCGGAGCGGCTGAAAAGCCTGGTGGTGCTTAACAGCGTGTTCAACCGCAGCGAAGAACAACGCGCCGGGGTTATCGCACGCACTGCTCAGGCGGCTGAACACGGCCCGGACGCGAATGCCGAAGCGGCGCTGTCGCGCTGGTTCAGCCGGGAGTATCAAGCGGCCAATCCGGCGCAAATCGCCGCGTTGCGCCAGACCTTGGCGAACAACGATCCGCAAGGCTATCTGACCACCTACGAATTGTTCGCCACCCAGGACATGTACCGCGTCGACGACCTCGCCAGCATCCAGGCACCGACGCTGATCGCCACCGGCGAGCTCGACCCCGGATCCACCCCGGAAATGGCCGAGCAATTGGCCGCCCGCATTCCCGGCGCCAAGGTTGCCGTGCTGGCGGAGCAACGGCATATGATGCCGGTAGAGTCACCGCGTCTGGTCAACCAGATGCTGATGGAATTTCTCGACAGCGCATACGCCCGACAAAATCATATAAAGGGGATCGTTGCATGACGCTCGCACGCTTCCAGATGTGCATCGGCGGAGAATGGGTCGACGCCCTCTCCGGCAAGACTTTTGAAAGTCTCAACCCGGCGCTCGCCGAGCCTTGGGCCGAACTGCCCGACGCCGATGAAGCCGACGTCGAACGCGCCGTGCAGGCGGCACAGACCGCATTCGACAACCCGGCGTGGCGCGGATTGACCGCCACCGCACGCGGCAAACTGCTGCGGCGTCTCGGTGATCTGATCGCGGAAAACAAAGAACAACTGGCGCAGCTGGAAAGCCGCGACAACGGCAAACTGATTCGCGAAACCCGTGGCCAGGTCGGTTATCTGCCGGAATTTTTCCACTACACCGCAGGCCTTGCAGACAAGCTCGAAGGCGGCACGTTGCCCCTCGATAAGCCTGACCTGTTTGCCTACACGGTGCACGAAGCCATGGGCGTGGTCGCGGCGATCATTCCGTGGAACAGCCCGCTGTATCTGACCGCAATCAAACTGGCGCCGGCGCTGGCCGCCGGCAACACGATTGTGATCAAGCCATCCGAGCACGCTTCGGCGACCATTCTGGAACTGGCGCGGCTGGCCCTCGAAGCCGGGATTCCGCCGGGCGTAGTCAACGTCGTCACCGGCTACGGCCCGAGCACTGGCGCCGCCCTCACCCGCCATCCGCTGGTACGCAAGATCGCCTTCACCGGCGGCGCGGCCACGGCGCGGCATGTTGTGCGCAGCAGCGCCGAGAATTTCGCCAAGTTGTCGCTGGAACTCGGCGGCAAATCGCCGAACATCATCTTCGCCGACGCTGATCTCGACAGTGCGATCAACGGCGCGATTGCCGGGATTTACGCGGCGTCTGGCCAGAGCTGTGTATCCGGTTCGCGACTGTTGGTGCAGGACGAAATCTATGACGAATTCGTCGGCCGTCTGGTCGAACGTGCCCAGCGCATTCGTATCGGCAACCCGCAGGATGACGCCAGCGAAATGGGGCCGATGGCCACCGCGCAACAACTGGCAGTAGTCGAAGGTCTGGTCGCCGATGCGATTGCCGAGGGCGCGCGTTTGCGCATCGGTGGCAAGCGACCGACAGGGCTTGGCGACGGCTGGTTCTACGAGCCGACGCTGTTCGAATGCGACAGCAATTCGATGAAGATCATGCAGGAAGAAGTCTTTGGCCCGGTGGCTTCGGTGATCCGCTTCAAAGACGAAGCCGAAGCGCTGGCGATTGCCAACGACTCACAGTTCGGCCTCGCCGCCGGCATCTGGACCCGCGATCTGGGGCGTGCCCATCGCCTTGCGCGCGACGTGCGTTCGGGGATCATTTGGGTCAACACGTATCGCGCCGTATCGGCGATGGCGCCGATTGGCGGCTTCAAGAACAGTGGCTATGGACGCGAAAGCGGCATCGACTCGGTGCTGGCCTACACCGAACTGAAAACGGTGTGGATCAACCTCTCCCAGGCGCCAATGCCTGATCCGTTTGTGATGCGCTAGGAGTCCTGAAAAATGATCGAACCCGGCATTTACAAAGACGTCATGAGCTCGTTTCCGTCCGGGGTCACGGTGGTCACCACCCTCGACCCGGACGGCGGCATCGTCGGCATCACCGCCAGCGCCTTCAGTGCGCTGTCGATTGATCCGGCACTGGTGCTGTTCTGCCCCAACTACGCTTCCGACACCTATCCGGTGCTGCGCGACAGCAAGCGTTTCGCAATCCATTTGCTGTCCGCCGACCAGACGGCTGAAGCCTATGCATTTGCCAGTAAAGGCAAGGACAAAGCCAAGGCCATCGAGTGGCACTTGAGCGAACTCGGCAATCCGATCCTCGCCAAAGCCACGGCGATCATCGAGTGCGAGTTGTGGCGGGAATACGACGGTGGTGATCACGCGATCATTGTCGGCGCGGTGAAGAACCTGATCCTGCCGACAGAACCGGTGACGCCGATGATTTATCACAAGGGCAAGCTTGGGCCGCTGCCGACCTTGGCTTAGTAGATTCATACAAAAACCTGTGGGAGCTGGCGTGCCAACGATGAGGGCTTAACATTCAACATTGATGTTGGCTGATAGTCCGCTATCGCTGGCAAGCCAGCTCCCACAGGGATTGAGTGAGGCAAAAAATATGAGTAACGAAAAGTACGAAAAAGGCCTGAAAATCCGCACTCAGGTGCTCGGTGAAGCCTACGTCCAGCGTTCCCTCGACAACGCCGACGACTTCACCCGCCCGTTGCAGGAAATGGTCACCGAGTATTGCTGGGGCCATGTCTGGGGCCGTGAGGGTTTGTCGCTCAAGGAGCGCAGCATGATCAACCTGGCGATGATCTCGGCGCTCAACCGCCCGCACGAACTCAAGCTGCATGTGCGTGGCGCCTTGCGTAACGGGCTTAGTCGTGAGCAAATACGCGAAATTCTGCTTCAAGTCGGCATTTATTGCGGAGTTCCGGCAGCCGTGGACAGTTTCCGGCTGGCCCGTGAAGCCTTCGCCGAAGCCGACGCCGAGGCCTCCAGTTAAACCCTCGGCTGTTTTGATGCCCGTCTGGCATGGACAGCCATAGAAAGAGCGGACCCCATGAAACGCCTGCCACTCGACGACAGCTTCAAGGTCAATCGCAACCCCGTTACCCTGCGCGAAATCGTGCTGGATAAACTGCGCAGCGCCATCATGAATTTTCAGCTGCTGCCGGGCGATCGTCTGGTCGAACGCGATCTGTGTGATCGCCTCGGCGTGAGCCGGACGTCGGTGCGTGAAGCCTTGCGTCACCTCGAATCCGAAGGTCTGGTGGAATTCGCCGATGCCAAAGGCCCGCGTGTTGCGATCATCACCCTCGCCGATGCCGTCGACATCTACGAATTGCGCTGCGTGCTCGAAGGTTTGATCGTTCAGTTGTTCACCTTGCGCGCCAAGGCCAAGGACATCAAAGCCCTGGAAAAAGCCCTCGAAGAGAACCGCAAGGCGCTGAAGGACGGCGAGTTGCAACAGGTGATTGACTCCGTTCAGGGTTTCTACGACGTACTGCTTGAAGGCTCCGGCAACCACGTTGCGGCCACGCAACTGCGGCAGTTGCAGGCGCGCATCAGCTACCTGCGCGCGACCTCGGTTTCCCAGGCCAACCGGCGTGGCGCGAGCAATCAGGAAATGGAAAAAATGGTCGAAGCGATCAAGAGCGGTGATCCGCTGTTGGCGCATCAGGCCTGTGTCGATCACGTGCGCGCGGCGGCTGCCGTGGCGCTCGATTATCTCAAGCGTAAACAGGAAGAAACCGACGGCACTGCTGCAAAAACGCCGCCGATCACCCTGCCCATCCCTTTGAAAGAACCACGCATAGGTCACTGACATGTTCAGCCCGAGCTTTTGCCCGAAATGCGGTGGCCCTGATCTGAATCAGCAGTTACCGCCGGGCGATACGCACGAGCGCCTGATGTGCCGTGGCTGCGGCTACATCCACTATGTGAACCCCAAGATCATCGCCGGCTGCATCATCGAGCAGGACGGCAAATACCTGTTGTGCCAACGGGCGATCCCTCCGCGCCCGGGCACCTGGACCCTGCCCGCCGGTTTCATGGAAAGCGGCGAAACCACTGAACAGGCAGCCTTGCGCGAAGTCTGGGAAGAAAGCGGCGTGCGTGCGGAAATCCTCTCGCCGTACTCGATTTTCAGCGTGCCGAAAATCAGCGAGGTGTACATCATCTTCCGCGCGCTCGCGCTGGAGATCACCGGCCAGTTCGGCGCGGAAACCCTCGACTACAAATTCTTCGCCCCCGAGGACATTCCGTGGGAGCAGATCTACTACCCGGCGATCCGGCAGATCCTCGAACGCTACATCGAGGAACGCCAGGCCGGGGTGTATGGCATGTACATGGGCAACGACGACAGCGGCAAGATTCATTTCATGCGTTGAGCGCGTTGCCGTGTTTGCTTATGGCGCCATGCCTTCGACGATGATGATGTCTGCCTTCGCCCACTCTTCGCGGTAACGCTTGGCTTCTTGATACAGATCCGAGCGATAACACGCGACTGCCTGTTCGTATGAATCGAATTCGATTACCACGCTGCGTTGCGGCGTAGCCCTCCCCTCTAACGACTCGCTGCGCCCGCCTCGGGCCAGAAATCGTCCGCCATACTCAGTGAACGCCTTGGGCGCGCGCTGGGTATATTGGCTGTAGTGGTCGGGATCGGTGATATCTACGTGAGCAATCCAGTACGCCTTCATAGTGACCTCATGGCTTAATGTGTATTATGGTATACCACGAATTTAATGGTTACCGGAGTCGAGCATGGCCTTCAACAGCATCGAAGAAATCATCGAAGATTACCGCCTCGGCAAAATGGTCCTGCTGGTGGATGACGAAGACCGCGAAAACGAGGGCGATCTGTTGCTGGCCGCTGACCGTTGCACACCAGCGGCGATCAGCTTTATGGCCCGGGAAGCTCGCGGGCTGATCTGCCTGACGCTGACCGACGATCATTGCCAGCGCTTGGGTCTGGAGCAGATGGTGCCGAGCAATGGCAGCGTGTTCAGCACGGCGTTCACAGTGTCCATCGAAGCGGCCGTCGGCGTCACCACCGGTATCTCTGCCGCCGATCGTGCTTGCACAGTGGCTGCCGCTGTCGCGCCGAACGCCTGCGCGCAAGACCTGGTGCAACCCGGCCACATCTTCCCGCTGCGCGCCAAGGAAGGCGGCGTGCTGACCCGCGCCGGGCACACTGAGGCCGGTTGCGATCTGGCGCGACTGGCGGGTTTTACTCCGGCCTCGGTAATCGTCGAAGTGATGAACGACGACGGCACCATGGCTCGCCGCCCGGATCTGGAAGTGTTTGCGCACAAGCACGGGATCAAGATCGGCACCATTGCCGACCTGATCCACTATCGCCTGAGCACCGAGCACACCATCGAACGTATCGGCGAACGCGAGTTGCCGACGGTGCACGGGACTTTCCGTCTGATCACCTTCGAGGATCGCATCGAGGGCGGCGTGCACATGGCGATGGTCATGGGTGAACTGCGCCGCGAGGAGCCGACACTGGTGCGCGTGCATGTGATCGATCCGCTGCGAGATCTGGTCGGCGCTGACTACAGCGGGCCGAGCAACTGGACGTTGTGGGCAGCGCTGCAACGGGTCGCGGCGGAGGGGCACGGCGTGGTTGTGGTGCTGGCCAATCATGAGTCTTCCCAGGCGTTGCTGGAGCGGGTACCGCAATTGACGCAGCCGCCACGGCAGTTCAGTCGCTCGCAATCGCGGATCTATTCTGAAGTGGGTACGGGTGCGCAGATCCTGCAGAACCTGGGAGTCGGCAAACTGCGCCACCTCGGTC
This sequence comes from Pseudomonas sp. TWP3-2, assembly GCF_049897765.1. Lineage (NCBI taxonomy): Bacteria > Pseudomonadati > Pseudomonadota > Gammaproteobacteria > Pseudomonadales > Pseudomonadaceae > Pseudomonas > Pseudomonas sp. TWP3-2. The sequence goes on from NZ_JAFCWW010000014.1 coordinate 47,328, forward strand.
CGCCGCTGAAATACGCCGGACTGACCGGCTACGATCTGGAAGTGGTCGAGAGCATTCCCTTCAGCGAATAACCCACAGACATCGGTGATCCCCTGTAAGAAAAGCCCAGATAGCCGGTAAGGCAAAACCCTTGCACAAAGCTTGGAATACCATAATATGATATTCCATAGACCGGACGACTTGAAAATCGCCCATCTACTGCTCCCGACAGGCGGGCAACAACGCAAGCCCGCTCAAAAACACAACAATGAGGGCGTGAACATGGTGTTGAACAAAGCTGCAACCGCGATCTTTTTCGCGGGACTGCTGAGCGTGACCGGCCAGGCCGCGATGGCCGCCGAGAGCGTGAATTTTGTCAGCTGGGGCGGTAGCACCCAGGATGCGCAGAAACAGGCCTGGGCCGATCCGTTCAGCAAGGCCAGCGGCATCACCGTCGTGCAGGACGGCCCGACCGACTACGGCAAACTCAAGGCCATGGTCGAAAGCGGCAACGTGCAGTGGGACGTGGTCGATGTCGAAGCCGATTTCGCCCTGCGTGCCGCCGCTGAAGGCCTGCTCGAACCTCTCGACTTCAACGTCATCCAGCGCGACAAGATCGACCCGCGTTTCGTCAGCGATCACGGCGTCGGCTCGTTCTTCTTCTCCTTCGTCCTCGGCTACAACGAGGGCAAACTCGGTGCCAACAAGCCGCAGGACTGGAGCGCCCTGTTCGACACCAAAACCTTTCCCGGCAAACGCGCGCTGTACAAATGGCCTAGCCCCGGCGTACTGGAACTGGCCCTGCTCGCTGACGGTGTAGCAGCGGACAAGCTCTACCCGCTGGACCTGGATCGCGCCTTCAAGAAACTCGACACCATCAAGAAAGACATCGTCTGGTGGGGCGGCGGCGCGCAGTCGCAGCAGTTGCTGGCCAGCGGTGAAGCGAGCATGGGTCAGTTCTGGAACGGCCGCGTCCACGCATTGCAGGAAGACGGCGCACCGGTCGGCGTGAGCTGGAAACAGAACCTGGTCATGGCCGACATTCTGGTGATTCCAAAGGGTTCGAAAAACAAGGACGCGGCGATGAAGTTTCTGGCCAACGCCAGCAGTGCCAAAGGCCAGGCCGACTTCTCCAACCTGACCGCTTACGCCCCGGTCAACCTCGACAGCGTGGCGCGTCTGGACTCGACGCTGGCCCGCAACCTGCCGACTGCCTACGCTAAGGATCAGATCACTCTTGATTTCGCGTACTGGGCCAAGAACGGTCCGGCCATCGCGACACGGTGGAACGAATGGCTGGTCAAATGAAAATGACGGCCACGGCGTCCCGTCCCTCCACTGCCACCGGGAGCGCCGCGAGCGCTGCCGGTCCGGCTTCAGGCAAGGCGAGTGCAATGGCGCAAGCCCCATCCCTCAGACAACGCTGGCGCGGCGCAGGAAATCTGCTGCCAGCGCTGCTGTTCCTCGGCCTGTTCTTCCTCGCGCCGTTGATTGGCTTGCTGTTGCGCGGCGTGCTCGAACCTGTGCCTGGCCTTGGCAACTATGAACAACTGTTCGCCAACTCGGCGTATGCGCGAGTGCTGCTCAACACCTTTTCGGTGGCGGGCCTGGTGACGCTGTTCAGCCTGTTGCTGGGCTTCCCGTTGGCCTGGGCAATCACCCTGGTGCCGCGCGGCTGGGGTCGCTGGATCCTCAACATTGTGCTGCTGTCGATGTGGACCAGCCTGCTCGCCCGCACCTATTCATGGCTGGTGCTGCTGCAGGCGTCGGGCGTGATCAACAAGGCTTTGATGGCGATGGGCATCATCGATCAGCCGCTGGAAATGGTGCACAACCTGACCGGCGTGGTGATCGGCATGAGCTACATCATGATTCCGTTCATCGTGCTGCCGTTGCAGGCGACCATGCAGGCCATCGACCCGATGATTCTGCAAGCCGGTTCGATCTGCGGCGCGAGTCCGTGGACCAACTTCTTCCGGGTGTTCCTGCCGTTGTGTCGGCCGGGGCTGGCGTCCGGCGGTCTGATGGTGTTCGTGATGTCGCTCGGGTACTACGTCACCCCGGCGCTGCTCGGTGGTGCGCAGAACATGATGCTGCCGGAGTTCATCATTCAGCAGGTGCAATCGTTCCTCAACTGGGGTCTGGCGAGTGCCGGCGCCGCGTTGCTGATCGCGATCACTTTGGTGCTGTTCTACTTCTACCTGAAGCTGCAACCGGAATCCCCGGTTGGCGCCAGCAACGCGAGGTAAGCCGAGATGCTCCTGACTCCCAATGCCATGAGCCGCCGAATGCGCTTCGGCCTCTACGCCACCACCGGCCTGATCGGCGTGTTCCTGCTGTTGCCGATCGTGTTCATCGTGCTGCTGTCATTCGGCTCGTCGCAGTGGCTGGTGTTTCCGCCGCCGGGCTGGACGCTGAAATGGTACGGCCAGTTCTTCTCTAATCCCGACTGGATGAGCGCAGCACTGGCCAGCCTCAAGGTCGCAGTGCTGACGACGATTTTCGCGGTGGCCCTTGGCTTGCCGACGGCATTTGCGTTGGTGCGCGGGCGTTTTCCCGGTCGGGAAATGCTCTACGGCCTGTTCACTTTGCCGATGATCGTGCCGTTGGTGATCATTGCAGTGGCGGTCTACGCGCTGTTCCTCAAGCTCGGTTACACCGGGACCATGTTCGCCTTCGTCGTCAGCCATGTGATCGTCGCGCTGCCGTTCACCATCATCTCGATCATCAACTCGCTGAAGCTGTTCGATCAGTCGATTGAAGACGCGGCGGTGATCTGCGGCGCGTCACGCCTGCAAGCGGTGTTCAAGGTGACGTTCCCGGCGATTCGTCCGGGCATGGTCGCCGGCGCCCTCTTCGCTTTCCTGATTTCGTGGGATGAAGTGGTGCTCAGCGTGATGATGGCCAGCCCGACCCTGCAAACCCTTCCCGTGAAAATGTGGACCACCCTGCGCCAGGATTTGACTCCCGTGATCGCCGTCGCTTCGACGCTGCTGATCGCGCTGTCAGTGCTGGTGATGGTGATCGCCGCCGCCCTGCGCCGGCGCAACGAAACCAGCGCCTGAGGCCTGAGGAGTACGACATGAGTGCCGTGATCAAAGACCCATCCCAGCAGAACGACCAACCCCTCGTCAGCCTGCGCAATCTGAACAAGCACTACGGCGACTTTGCTGCCGTGGACGACATCTCGCTGGACATCAAGGACGGTGAGTTTCTGACCTTCCTCGGCTCCAGCGGCTCGGGCAAAAGCACCACGCTGTCGATGCTCGCCGGCTTCGAAACGCCGAGCAGCGGCGAGATCCTGGTCAACGGCCAGTCGCTGGTGAATGTGCCGCCGCACAAACGCGACATCGGCATGGTATTCCAGCGCTACTCGCTGTTCCCGCATCTGTCGGTGCGCGACAACATCGCGTTCCCGCTGGCGATCCGCAAACTCGCCACTGCTGAACGCGAGAAGCGTGTCGACGCCATGCTGAAACTGGTGCAGCTCGAACAATTCGCCCATCGCCGCCCTTCGCAACTGTCGGGCGGCCAGCAGCAACGGGTGGCCATCGCCCGCGCGTTGGTCTACGAACCACGCATTCTGCTGATGGACGAACCGCTCGGGGCGCTGGACAAGAAGCTGCGTGAAGACTTGCAGGATGAACTGCGTCAGTTGCATCGGCGTCTGGGCATCACCATCGTTTACGTGACCCACGACCAGGAAGAAGCCATGCGTTTATCCCAGCGCATCGCGATTTTCAGTCACGGCAAGATTGTCGGTTTGGGCAGCGGTTATGACCTGTACCAGAATCCGCCGAATGCGTTCGTAGCCTCGTTTCTGGGCAACTCGAACTTCCTCAAGCTCAAAGCGCAGGGCAATGCGGCGGCGGATTTCGAGGGCCAGTCGTTGTCGATCCGCCTCACCGCTGGTTTGCGCACTGATCAGGATGTGTTGCTGATGGTGCGCCCGGAAAAAGCAGTCGCGTTGAGCGTGCAGCAGGCGATCAATCAGCCGTTGGCGGCGGGCTGGAATGAGGTGTCGGCCAAGGTGGTCGAGGTGCTGTTTCTGGGTGAGAGCCAGACGTGCAGTGTAGTGACTTCGGGGGGGACTTCGATGACCGTAAAAGCGCTGTCGGCGGCGGGGATGCCGTTGCAGGCTGGGGATGCGGTGCAGGTGCGGTGGGCGACGGCGGATGCTTGCGTGTACACGGAGTGGGCCGAAAGCGATCTGAACAAAGCTGCGGGTGCGCACTGATCCCCTCACCCTAGCCCTCTCCCGGAGGGAGAGGGGACTGACCGCGGTGTCTTGCGTCAGACATCGACCTGAAGGATCTGCGGCGAATATGGATTCACTACGAAGCTTTCAGGTCGGCGTAGTTCTCGAATATTCCCCAATCGGTCCCCTCTCCCCCGGGAGAGGGTTAGGGGAAGCAGGCGACTCGGTATCACCTGATCGCCACATACCCCTCAATCTCATCCGGCCAAACCGTCAACACTTCAAACCCATCCTCCGTCACCGCCACCATGTGCTCCCACTGCGCCGACAGCGACATATCCTTGGTCACCACCGTCCAGCCATCGGCCAGACTTTTCACATGCCGCTTGCCGGCATTGAGCATCGGCTCAATGGTGAAAATCATCCCCGCCTTGAGCTTCAGACCCTGATCCGGAAACCCGTAATGCAGCACCTGCGGCTCGTCGTGATAAACCTTGCCGATCCCGTGCCCGCAATACTCGCGCACCACACTGAAACCTTCCTTCTCCGCCAGGCTCTGGATCGCATGACCGATGTCGCCCAAGGTCGCGCCCGGACGTACCACACGAATACCGGCGCACATCGCTTCGTAAGTGGTTTTGATCAGATGCTGCGCTTCAGGCGTGGCCTCGCCCACCACGTACATGCGACTGGTATCGCCGAACCAGCCGTCCTTGATCACCGCGATGTCGAGGTTGACGATGTCGCCATCCTTCAACACCCGGCCCGATGGAATCCCGTGACACACCACCTCGTTGACCGAGGCGCAGACAGTTTTCGGGAAGCCGTGATAACCGACGTTGGCCGGCACCGCTTTTTGCACATTGACGATGTAGTCGTTGCACAGTTGATCGAGATGATCGGTCGTCACGCCAGCCTTGACGTGCGGCACCAGCATCGCCAGCACTTCGGCCGCCAGTTTGCCGGCTGCGCGCGATTGCGCGATGTCGGCCGGGGTGTTGATTTTGATCGGGTTTTTCATGCCTTGGCGCCTTCCTGAAGCGAGATTTCCTGCGCAGCATCCGCCAGCGCACACAGTTGTTGCAGATCGAGTCCGCCGGCCTGTTCCGCACGAATCAGCAAACGGCAGATCGCGTGGTGATCCAGATTCGGGTGCAGCTCGGCGAGCATGCCGATGCGCATCCAGTGCTCGGCCTGCGCGTTGATCGAGCGGCTGAGCGCGTTGCTGGAGATGCGCAGATTTTCGTGCATCTCCTCGGAAATTTTTACGATGCCCACAAGTGTTACTCGATATGAAATGTATATGGATCGTATATTAGCCAAGGTTGACGAAAGATTGCAAATCCGCCGCCGCGCGGACGTTTTCAGTTCTATGGTTAGAACGAAATAGCCGGATATACGGCGCGACTTCGGTTGCGGCGGGTGACAGGCGGGCTTATGTTGCTCGCGAGATTTTTCCGCGATCGGAACGCGATAAATCACCACACACAATGAGGTGACAAAGATGTCGAAGGATTCACGCCCTGCCGTACTTGGGCTGATAGGCAATACCCCGTTGGTTCGCGTGACCCGGTTTGATACCGGCCTGTGCACGCTGTTCCTGAAACTCGAATCGCAAAACCCCGGCGGTTCGATCAAGGACCGTATCGGTCTGGCAATGATCGACGCCGCTGAACGCGATGGTCGCCTGACTCCCGGCGGCACCATCGTCGAAGCCACCGCCGGCAACACCGGTCTGGGCCTGGCTTTGGTCGGTCGCGCCAAAGGCTACCGTGTAGTGCTTGTTGTGCCGGACAAAATGTCTACCGAAAAGGTCTTGCACCTCAAGGCGATGGGCGCCGAAGTGCACATCACTCGCTCGGACGTCGGCAAGGGTCATCCCGAGTATTACCAGGATGTCGCCGCGCGTCTGGCCAAGGACATTCCCGGCGCGTTTTTCGCCGACCAGTTCAACAACCCGGCCAACCCGCTGGCCCACGAATGCAGCACCGCGCCGGAAATCTGGGCGCAGACTGAACACGATCTGGACGCCATCGTCGTTGGCGTCGGCTCTGCCGGCACGCTGACCGGGCTGACCCGCTTCTTCCAGCGCGTACAACCGGATCTGGAAATGGTCCTGGCTGACCCGGTCGGTTCGGTGATGGCTGAATACAGCCGCAGCGGCGACATCGGCACTGCCGGTTCGTGGGCCGTAGAAGGTATTGGCGAAGATTTCATTCCATCGATTGCCGACCTGTCGAGCGTGCGCCACGCCTATTCGATCAGCGACGAAGAGAGCTTCGATCACGCCCGCCAATTGCTCCGCGCCGAAGGCATTCTCGGCGGTTCGTCGACCGGCACGCTGTTCGCCGCTGCGCTACGTTATTGCCGCGAGCAGACCGTGCCGAAACGCGTGGTGAGTTTTGTCTGCGACACCGGTACGCGCTACCTGTCGAAGGTCTACAACGACCAGTGGATGACCGATCAAGGCCTGCTGCAACGCAAGGGCTACGGCGACCTGCGCGACCTGATCGCGCGCCGTTTCGAAGACGGCAAAGTGGTCAGCGTCGGCCCCGACGACACACTGCTGACCGCGTTCCAGCGCATGCGCCTGGCCGATGTCTCGCAACTGCCAGTGCTGGTCGATGGCAAACAATTGGTCGGCGTGATCGACGAGTCGGACATCCTCCTGCGCGTGCACGAAGACGCTGAGCGTTTCAGCCAGACCGTCTCCAGCGCCATGACCGAAAAATTGCAAACCCTCGCCCCGGACGCCTCGCTGGCCGAGCTCAAAGCTGTGCTCAGCCGCGGTCTGGTGGCAATCATTGCCGATAAATCGGGCTTCCATGGCCTGATCACCCACGTCGACATGCTCAACCAATTACGGAGATCCCTCGCATGAGTCAGCACGACAAGAACGCCCCGGCGCAGGGTTTCGCCACCCGCGTGATTCACGCCGGGCAAACTCCTGATCCGACCACTGGCGCGCTGATGCCGCCGATCTACGCCAACTCGACGTATCTGCAAGACAGTCCTGGCGTGCACAAAGGTTTTGACTACGGTCGCTCGCACAATCCGACGCGTTTTGCGCTGGAGCGTTGCGTGGCGGATCTGGAGGGCGGCACTCAGGCGTTCGCGTTCGCTTCCGGGTTGGCGACGATTTCTACCGTGCTCGAATTGCTCGATGCCGGTTCGCACATCGTTTCCGGCAATGACTTGTACGGCGGCACTTTCCGCCTGTTCGACAAGGTCCGTCAGCGCAGCGCCGGGCACCGTTTCAGCTTTGTCGATCTGGCTGACCTGTCGGCCTTCGAAGCCTCGCTGAAGGACGACACGCGCATGGTCATGGTCGAGACCCCGACCAACCCGTTGCTGAGCCTGTCCGATCTCGCCGCCATCGCCCGCATCTGCCGCGCTCGCGGGATCATCTGCGTGGCCGACAACACCTTCGCCAGCCCATGGATTCAGCGTCCGCTGGAACTGGGCTTCGACATCGTGCTGCACTCGACCACCAAATATTTGAACGGTCACTCCGACGTGATCGGCGGCATCGCGGTAGTTGGTGACAATCCCGAACTGGCCGAGCGTCTGGGCTTCTTGCAGAACGCCGTTGGTGCAATCGCCGGCCCGTTCGACGCGTTCCTGACCTTGCGCGGCGTGAAAACGCTGGCACTGCGCATGGAGCGTCATTGCAGCAACGCACTGGATCTGGCGCGCTGGCTGGAGCAGCAACCGCAGGTCAAGCGTGTTTACTATCCGGGGCTGGAATCGCATCCACAGCATGCATTGGCCAAGCGTCAGATGCGTGGTTTCGGCGGGATGATTTCCCTCGATCTGAACAGTGATCTGGCCGGTGCGCGACGCTTCCTGGAGAACGTGCAGATCTTTGCCTTGGCCGAAAGTCTCGGCGGCGTGGAGAGCCTGATCGAGCATCCGGCGATCATGACCCACGCGACCATTCCGGCCGAAACCCGTGCCAAGCTCGGCATCGGTGATGGTCTGGTGCGTCTGTCGGTGGGCGTGGAAGACGTCGAAGATCTGCGCGCCGATCTGGCCCAGGCGCTGGCGACAATCTAAACCTGCAAAAACGTCAAAGCCCGCAAATGCGGGCTTTGGTGTTTGAGTAGGCGGCCAGTGCTGGTCTCTGGCTTACGAGGTTTATCGGGACTCCCACAACAGGCACCAATCAATCAATTTTGCTTACATCCGGGCTCTGCTGCTTCACACGGCATAAGGGCTGGATCTCAGCGCGGAGATCTTTCTAACCGTGTACCCTTCGGAGCGCGCCCCACGCGCCCTCGCTATCCGCTTGCGCATCAGTCTGCGTCTTCGCCTACATCATTGAGCTTAGTAAAAGCCCCGAGATTCGCCTGCGCGTTTTTAGACTGATTTCCTTCTAGCGCTGACGGCCAAGGAAGTGAACCGACTATCGCAACTGCCCTCAACGATGAGGATGCACAGTCAGCGCAACCAGCTTCACCACGATCGGCCGAACCACGAGAATGCACAGAAATGCCACGGGCATGGCGAGCTTGTACGCGTGCAGCGCATTACCCAGGTAATCGCCCTCGATTCCGGAGTTGGCCGCGGTAATCACCAGCGACATCAGGAACGCCATGATCGTCGCCATATACAGCGCAAACACGTAAGGCGTCGCGCGGGACGAAAGCTTGCGTTGAAGAAGGAGTGCGGGTTTCGAGGTATCAGTCGAATTCATGTCAGGCCCTGATGGTCTTGTATTGATAAGTGCCAGGCACCTTAACAATCTCGAAAACCGACAACTAGACGCTTGTTCGTGAGTGCTTTATAAACAGACTCTTACGAATCTCTGCCTGCCGGAAGCGCAATGAACCTGCTTGGAGCAATCGAAAGTTTCATCAAAGTAGTCGAAGCAGGCTCCATCGTCGGCGCCGCGAAACAGCTCGGCGTCAGCGCTGCGGCCGTCAGCCAGACCATCACCCGCCTCGAAACCCACCTCAACACGCGGTTGCTGCAACGCACTACCCGCAGCATGGCGCTGACCGAAAACGGCACGCTGTACTACGAGAAAGTCAGACGCATTGCCCACGATCTGGAAACGGCGCAAAGCGCACTCAGCAGCACGCAAGCGCAACTTCAGGGACGTCTTTGTATCGCCTCGACTTCGGCATTCGGTCGGCATGTATTGGCGTCGGTGATTGCGGGGTTCGCTGAAAAGCATCCGCAAGTGATGCTGGAGCTTTCAACTACCGACCGCAAAATCAACCACATTCAGGACGGCATTGATTTGAGCCTGCGGATCAAGCCGCAACTCGAGGACGCCATCGTCGCGCGCCAGGTCGCCTCGGTGCCGTTCATCGTCTGTGCGGCGCCTGCCTACCTGCAACGCGCAGGCCGGCCGCAGATACCTGAAGACCTTCAAACGCACGCCTGCCTCGCGTTCCGCTACCCGCTGGACGGACGTTTTCTACGCTGGGGATTTGTCCGCGACGGACAGCGCTTCGATGCTCCGATCAACGCGACCGCAATCAGTGACGACATCGATGCACTGGCGCAGATGGCGATTCATGGCGCAGGCATCACACGGCTGGCTGAATTCGTGGCGGCGCCCTATATCGAAAGCGGCCAACTCGTCGCACTGTTCGAGCAGCGCGACGCGTCAACCTACGCCCATGCCGAGCCGCTCGATATCTATGCCTGCGTGCAGGATCGCGAGGCGATGACGCCCAAGGCCCGGGCGTTCATCGATTACTTGATTGAGCGTTTGCAAACGCGCTGGCCAGGCTACAACGTTTAGCCGGGGCTAAATCAAGGATCGACCTGAGCCATCAGTTCCGGCACCGACTCCTGCCGTCGCGCATAACGCTGCGCCAACACCGCACAGACCATCAATTGAATCTGATGGAACAGCATCAGCGGCAGAATCAGCACGCCAATGGTCGCGCCGCCGAACAATACCTGAGCCATTGGCACCCCGGTCGCCAGGCTCTTTTTCGAGCCACAGAACAGAATCGTGATGCGGTCTTCCAGACTGAACCCGAATGCCTTGCCCAGCACAGTCGCCGCCAGCAACACCAGTGCCAGCAAAATGCAGCACGCGACCACCAGCCCGAGCAGTTCCAAGACAGGGATCTGATGCCAGATACCCTCGTTCACTGCTTCGCTGAACGCGCCGTACACCACCAGCAGAATCGAACCCTGATCAATGAATTTCAGCCAGTTCTTGTTGCGCCCGACCCACGCACCGATCCAGCGCCGGGCGATCTGGCCGGCGATAAATGGCAGCAGCAATTGCATGCTTATTTTGAGGATCGCATCGAGGGTCGAGCCGCCGTCACCGTGTACGTCCAGCAGCAAGGTCACCAGCAGCGGCGTGAGGAAGATCCCGAACAGACTCGATGCCGCCGCACTGCAAATCGCCGCCGGAATATTGCCGCGCGCCAGCGAAGTGAACGCGATAGCCGATTGCACCGTGGCCGGCAGCGCGCACAGATAAAGCATGCCCAAATACAGGTTGTCGCCGACCATCGGCGCGAGCAGTGGTTTGAGCGCCAGCCCCAGCAATGGGAACAGGACAAAGGTCAGGCTGAACACCAGCAAATGCAGACGCCAGTGACCGGCGCCGGCGATGATCGATTCGCGCGACAGCTTCGCGCCGTGCAGGAAAAACAATAGCGCGATGGCGAGGTTGGTCAGCCAGCCGAAGCCGACCGCGACCTGGCCGCTGGCCGGCAGGAAGCTGGCCAGCAGCACCACGCCGATCAGGGTCAGGGTGAAGTTGTCGGGCAGGAATCGGGGGCGGGTCATGGTTTGCTCATCCGGGGGTTGCCAGTACGTGAAAGCGACTCTAACGTGCTTGAGAATTACCGACTAACGCCGAAGAGCCCGTAGATGCCGCCTAAAGGACACGACAAAAGCGTCAGACGCAGCATTCCCGGGCTGTCGAGCCTGCCGCGTCCGCTGTATGGGCGCACTGAGTCACTGCCCAATCGCGCCCTCACCCGCCGTCATAGTCATCCGTGGGTGCAGTTGTCTTATGCGATTCAAGGTGTGCTCGACGTGCAGACCGCCGCCGGCCGCTTCGTCGCGCCGCCGGAGCGTGCGGTGTGGATTCCGGCGGGCATGCCGCACCGGGTGTTCAGCTCGCCGCACACTGAAATGCGCAGCCTGTACATCGATTGCAGCGTGTCTGGCTGGGCGCTTGAGCGTTGCCACGTGCTCGCGGTCAGTGACCTGCTGCGCGAGTTGATCCGCGCCTTCAGTCAGGTGCCGGTGGAGTACGAGCAAAACGGGCCGCACGGGCGTCTGGCGCAGGTGATTCTCGATCAACTGGCCGACGCTCCGCAGATCGATCTGATGTTGCCGCTGCCGCAAGATGCGCGTTTGCGGCAGATCTATCAGAGCCTGGAGCAGCATCCGGAACAACCGACCACGCTCAGCCATTGGGCGCAAAAGTTTGACGTGACAGAGAAAACCCTCAGCCGGTTGTTCCTGCGTGACACCGGTCTGACCTTCCGCGCATGGCGCCAGCGCTTGCGTTTGCTCGGCGCACTGACGCCACTGGAAAAAGGTGAACGCGTCACCGACGTGGCTCTGGCCTGCGGTTACGATTCAACTTCGGCATTCATCGCCGCGTTCCGCCAGCAGTTCGGTGAGACGCCCGGAGAATTTTTCCGATGAAATTACCGATATTTATCGACTTTGCACATGCCATTCGGCAAAGTTCCGGGTAGAGTCTTACCATCAATAATTTTTTACATCGTTTGCCATTGATCAACCCTTTGAGAACCCTTCGGCGGTAATCACATGATTGAAGTCACTGAAGTTTCCATTGCCCAACTGCGCTCAGCGCTCGAATCCGGCCAGACCACGGCGGTCGAGCTGGTGCAGGCTTACCTCGCCAGAATCGACGCCTACGACGGTGCAGACACTGCCACTGCGTTGAATGCGGTGGTCGTGCGCAATCCCCAGGCGCTGCAAGAAGCGCAGGCCTCGGATGCGCGTCGCGCCAAAGGTAAAACCCTCGGTCCGCTGGACGGCATTCCCTACACCGCCAAGGATAGCTACCTGGTCAAAGGCCTGACCGCTGCGTCTGGAAGCCCGGCATTTGTCGATCTTGTGGCCCAACGTGATGCCTTCACCATCGAGCGCCTGCGCGCGGCCGGAGCGATCTGCCTGGGCAAGACCAACATGCCGCCGATGGCCAATGGCGGCATGCAGCGTGGCATCTATGGCCGGGCCGAGAGCCCGTACAACGCTGACTACCTGACTGCACCGTTTGCCTCCGGCTCGTCGAATGGCGCCGGCACTGCCACTGCGGCGAGTTTCTCGGCATTTGGTCTGGCCGAAGAAACCTGGTCCAGCGGTCGCGGTCCGGCGTCTAACAACGGCTTGTGCGCCTACACGCCGTCACGCGGGGTGATCTCGGTGCGCGGCAACTGGCCGCTGACGCCGACCATGGACGTGGTCGTGCCTTACGCGCGCACCATGGCCGATCTGCTCGAAGTGCTCGACGTGGTCGTCGCGGAAGACCCCGAAACCCGTGGCGATCTGTGGCGCCTGCAACCATGGGTGCCGATCCCGAGCGTTGCGTCAGTGCGCCCGGCTTCATACGCCGCGCTGGCGGTCAGCAGCGAATCTCTGGCCGGCAAGCGCCTGGGCGTGCCGCGCATGTACATCAACGCTGACCCCGAGGCTGGCACTAGTGAGGAACCGGGCATTGGTGGCCCGACCGGGCGGCGCATCAACACCCGCGCCTCGGTGATCGATCTGTGGAAACAGGCCCGCGCAGCACTGGAAGCTGCCGGCGCCGAAGTCATCGAAGTCGATTTCCCGCTGGTTTCCAACTGCGAAGGCGATCGTCCCGGTGCACCGACCGTGTTCAATCGCGGCATCGTCTCCAAAGAGTTCATGAACCATGAATTGTGGGATCTGTCGGCATGGGCGTTCGATGAATTCCTGCAAGCCAACGGTGATCCGAAGCTCAATCGTCTGGTGGATGTCGACGGGCCGAAAATCTTCCCGCACGACCCCGGCACCCTGCCCAACCGCGAAGGCGATCTGGCGGCCGGCATGGACGAGTACGTACGCATGGCCGAGCGCGGTATCACGCCGTGGGATCAGATCCCGACCCTGCCCGACGGCCTGCGCGGCCTCGAACACACGCGCAAGATCGACCTCGAAGACTGGATGGATCGCCTCGGCCTCGACGCCGTGCTGTTCCCGACCAACGCCGACGTCGGGCCGGCGGATGCCGATGTGAATCCGGCCTCGGCGGACATCGCCTGGAGTAATGGCGTGTGGGTGGCCAACGGCAACCTCGCGATTCGCCATCTCGGCGTGCCAACCGTGACCGTGCCGATGGGCGTGATGGCCGATATCGGCATGCCGGTCGGGCTGACGTTTGCCGGGCGCGCTTATGATGATTCGGAGTTGCTGCGTTTGGCTTCGGCGTTCGAAGCAACCGGCTCGAAACGCCTGGTGCCCCCGCGTACACCACCGCTGAGAACGTAAAGCACCTACAGGAAGTCCCGACGGCGATACTTCGTTTTTTACGAAGAGTCGGGCAAAAATAAACGATTTTTCCTTGCAGCAAACTCGCGGCTAGCATGGCCACGTCTACCCCAAAACAAAAACCGGGAGAACGCCATGCAGCCCATCAACATCGGCGAACCATGGATGTGGTGTGCCTTCATCATTTTCATCCTCGCCATGCTCGCCGTGGACTTGTTCGTCTTCGGCGGGCGCAAAGCCCACCGCGTGTCGGTGCGCGAAGCGTCGAGCTGGGTCATCGCATGGTGCATACTTGCGCTGGCCTTCGCCGGGTTGCTCTGGTGGTATCTGAATAGCGAATTCGGTCCTGAAATTGCACAACAGAAAACCCTGGAATTCCTCACCGGTTATTTGATCGAGCAATCGCTGTCGATCGACAACATGTTCGTCTTCGTGATGATCTTCGGCTATTTCGCCGTGCCACCGGAGCTGCAACGCCGGGTGCTGCTGTACGGCGTGCTCGGGGCGATCGTGATGCGCGCGGCAATGATCTTCGCCGGGGTCTGGCTGGTCTCGCAGTTTGCGTGGCTGTTGTATGTGTTCGGTGCGTTTTTGATCATCACCGGGATCAAGATGCTGGTGTTCGCTGACCAGCAACCGGATCTGGATAACAACCCGTTATTACGCTGGGTGCGTGGGCATCTGCGCATTACCAAGGGCTTTCATGGTGAACGGTTTTTTGTGCGTCAGAACGGCGTGCGCTGGGCCACGCCGATGTTTCTGGTGCTGGTGCTGATTGAGGCCAGTGACTTGATGTTCGCGGTTGACAGCATCCCGGCGATCTTCGCCGTCACCACTGACCCGTTCATTGTTTTCACCTCGAACATCTTCGCGATCATGGGCCTGCGCGCGCTGTATTTTCTGCTGGCGGACATGGCAGACCGGTTTCACCTGCTCAAATATGGGCTGGCGCTGGTGCTGGTATTTATTGGCGGGAAAATGACACTGATGCCGTGGTTTCACATGCCGGTGGAATGGTCTCTGGCGGTGGTCGGCGGGGTGATTTTGTTGTCAGTGGCGCTGAGCCTGATCCTCACCCGCAAAGACCAGACACAGCCCCATTAAACCGCTAGGTGTACTGATCAATTCCCGGACTTGATACTGGTCCAGACCCGCGTCCGTACCCGCTCCATTTTCTGCGGCAGCGGCTGCACCACGTACAAGGTTTTCAGCGCCTCACTGGTCGGCGTCAGGTTCGGGTTGCCGGTGATTTCCTTGTTGATCAGACCCATCGAATCCTTGTTCGCGTTCGGGTAGCCAAGGAAGTCACTGATCGAAGCGATGACTTTCGGATCGAGCAGGTTGTTGAGGAATTCATGCGCCTCGGTCACGTTCTTCGCGCTCTTGGGAATGGCGAACGTATCGAACCAGATCGGCGCGCCTTCTTTCGGCAAACGCCAGTCGACCACCACGCCATTGCCCGCCTCTTTGGCGCGGTTGGCGAATTGGTAGAAGCTGCCGGAGTAACCGATGGCCACGCAGATATCGCCGTTGGCGATGTCAGTCATGTACTTGGCCGAGTTGAAGTACGTCACGTACGGGCGGACTTTGAGCATCAGCGCTTTGGCCTTCTCGTAGTCAGCGGGGTTCTGGCTGTTCGGGTCGAGTCCCAGATAATGCAGGGCCAGCGGCAGGATTTCCGACGGCGAATCAAGCATCGCCACACCGCAGGATTTGAGCTTCTCCATGTTTTCCGGTTTGAACACCAGATCCCAACTGTCCACCGGCGCATTCTCGCCCAGCACAGCCTTGACCTTGGCCGGGTTGAAGCCAATCAGCACAGTACCGTACATGTATGGCACGCCGTACTGATTGCCGGGGTCGTTGGTGTCGAGCAGTTTGAGCAGCGCCGGATCCTGGTGACTCCAGTTCGGCAGTTTGGATTTGTCGAGTTTCTGGAACACGCCGGCCTTGATCTGCGTGTCGAGGAACTGGTTCGACGGCACCACCAAGTCGTAGCCGGAGTTACCGGTCAGCAGCTTGGCTTCCAGCGATTCGTTGGTGTCGAAGGTGTCCCAAGTCACTTTGATGTCGCTTTTCGCCGCGAAGTCCTTGGGCACCGCCGGCAGAATGTAATCAGCCCAGTTGTACACCCGCAGCTCGCGCTGTTCGGCCTGTACGGCGCTGGCCAGCAGCGTCAGCCCACAGACAGTGGCGCCCAGAATGCGTTTCATCGTGACCATGGTGTTTCCCCGAATGCTACGTGAGTTCGATGGTTTTTATGTTCTGTACACGGCAGTGGCTATAACGGTAGCCAAGGGCAAAGCGAGCAAGCGTCAAATATTTTTAGTGTGTTGCAGTGGTTTCGATTCTTGCCGACGTCGGGGTTCGATCACAGTGGTTGGTTGGCCAAAAGGGGATCGAAATGGCCAATCTGCGTGACCGTCGGGATACGCAAACAACGCTGATCGCTTCCTCGAAAAAGCCCTTGCAATCGATGTATTACGGTATACCATCAGACCTATAAATCTCATAAAAACCCGCTTCACCGCACTCGAGGATTGCTCAATGATCGATGCTGCCGTCTACAAACAAGTCATGGGTTCGTTCCCGTCCGGCGTAACCGTCATCACCACCCTGGATGACGACGGTCAGATCGTCGGCCTTACCGCCAGCGCGTTCAGCTCGCTGTCGATGGACCCCGCGCTGGTGCTGTTCTGCCCCAACTACAGCTCCGACTCCTACCCGATCCTGATCAAGAACAAACGCTTTGCCATCCACGTGCTGTCCGGCGGTCAGCAAAGCGAAGCCTATGCCTTCGCGCGCAAAGGCAAGGACAAGGCGCAGGGCATCGAGTGGACGTTGAGCGAGTTGGGCAACCCGATCCTCGCCAATGCGACGGCTATCATCGAGTGTGAGTTGTGGCGTGAATATGAAGGCGGCGACCACGCCATTATGGTCGGCGCCGTGAAGAATCTGATCGTGCCCCAGCAGAGCCACGGCCCGCTGGTGTATTGCCACGGAAAAATGGGCGCCCTGCCCCTCGTTGCCTGATCCCGACGATTGCCACATCAACAGGCCCGCACTCGACCGGCCAACAACAAAAGATTTGAGGTAGCGTCATGAAATTTTCCCTGTTCGTACACATGGAACGCTGGGACGAAAGCGTCAGCCACCGCCAACTGTTCGAAGACCTGACCGAACTGACCCTGATGGCCGAGGCCGGCGGTTTCAGCACCGTGTGGATCGGCGAACACCACGCGATGGAGTACACCATCTCGCCGAGCCCGATGCCGCTGCTGGCGTACCTCGCCGCCAAGACCACCACCATCCGCCTCGGCGCCGGCACCATCATCGCGCCGTTCTGGCATCCGCTGCGGGTTGCTGGTGAATGCGCGTTGCTCGACGTGATCAGCAACGGCCGGATGGAGGTCGGCCTGGCGCGTGGCGCCTATCAGGTCGAATTCGACCGCATGGCCGGCGGCATGCCAGCTTCAAGCGGCGGCCAGGCACTGCGCGAAATGGTCCCGGTGGTGCGCGCCCTGTGGCAAGGCGACTACGCCCACGACGGCGACATCTGGAAATTCCCGACGTCGACCAGCGTGCCGAAACCTATCCAGAAGCCCAATCCACCCATGTGGATCGCCGCCCGCGACCCGGACTCGCACAATTTTGCGGTGGCCAACGGCTGCAACGTGATGGTTACGCCATTGATGAAGGGCGACGAAGAAGTCCTCGACCTGAAAAACAAATTCCAGACCGCGCTGGACAACAATCCTGATGTGCCGCGCCCGCAATTGATGGTGCTGCGTCACACGCATGTGCACGGGGTTGATGATCCGGAAGGCTGGAAGGTTGGCGCGAAAGCGATCTCACGGTTTTACCGCACGTTCGATGCGTGGTTTGGCAACAAGGAAGTGCCGGTCAACGGCTTCCTCGCGCCGAGTCCGGAAGAGAAGTTTGCTGCCCGGCCGGAGTTTGAGCTGGAGAGTTTGCATAAAACGGCGATGATTGGCACACCGGAAGAGATCATTCCGCGCATCAAGTACTACCAGGAACTGGGGGTGGATGAGTTTAGTTTCTGGTGCGATAACAGCTTGTCGCATGCGGAGAAGAAGAAGTCGCTAGAGCTGTTTATCAAGCATGTAGTGCCAGCGTTCAGCTAAGGGCTACCGAACCTGTTAAACCAAAGCGCCCTGATCTGTTCGGGGCGTTTGCGTTTCCGGCAGAGCCAAACGTGCAGTAAGCCAACAGGTCGCCATGGATGTGAGAAACAGTACAACAATTTCCCAGGCATAATCCGAGACTGCTGCACCATCGTGATCGCGTACCACCGCCAAGATAAAAGGCATCACCCACAATGTGGCTAACGAAGCACCTGACAGTGCAATCGCCATGCACGCTCGTGGAGTCTTCATGACCTTAGTCAACGCGATCACCGCCGAGAAAAACAGAAACGGGATCAGAAATATCAGAACGGCGAGTACCGGTGCGAGAAATGGCATCAACATCAATTGGGCGCCCGCGACCTCACCTATAAGCCTTGGGTTCATGGCGATATGAGCGATCGTCGCAAATGTCTTGACGATGCCAGCGATAAAGCCCGGAACCGCAGGGCAGAAAAGGAAGATCAAAAACACTTTCAAACGTGGATAGGCTGCTTTGTTCATGCTCATGCTTGTTGTTTCCCGGCAATCAATATCAGTGCGGCACGTTTACTACCGCAATACGTCGATCCGGCCTGAATCGACAACGACACCCACCACCTCCATGCGCTGGTCCGGATCTGCCGCGCGGCGAGACTCTTTTCACGTCCCCATCTTCTCTCGCAATATTGAATACGGATTTCAGTATCCGTGAGGAGCCTATTCTTCATCCCAGAAACTCCCAGGAGGGGCGTCAGATACAACGCCAGATGATTCCGGAACGGTATCCGAAAAGAAGATCTCAAACTGAGTAGAAACTTTACAAAAGCACGGGATTCGTTGCTGTTTTAGCAAGTCATCCGTAATCATATTTTCGGGAAAGTCGATATTTAATTTCATTACCGCGCACTCCGTCTTTCGCCCATCGCCGGCGAAGCCTAGTAGCTAAAAAGCTCAAATACCCACTTGGCCATAACTTCTGGCGACATCGTTTCTTTCCTAAGCTGCTCCGTACCGCGATCTCTCGCAACGAGGGCTAGCTTGCCTGACGCAGAAATCTCAATAAAGGGCGCACCGAATTCCTCTATTTCGGTACCCAAGGGAAATTCCTTATAGGGCTTTCCCTGTTCATTTGCGTATGTAAAAAAATATTCAATTATTTTTTCAAGCTGCACGGACGCCACCTTTAACTCCGCCAATGAAACCTTGCCATTTCCGCAAAATAAATCTGCCCATTTTTTTCCTGGAAGAGAGCAATAATAGGAAGTAGCCTTCATCATTTAAAGCCCCCTTTAGTCATGCTCCCTGAAGTCGATTTCGAAATCCCCTAGTTGCGCCCGTAATTCGCGCTCAGATTCGAATCAAAAATCAAACCCTCGACCATCGCTGCTTTAAACAAAAGGCTAGATGCTACTCACACACACCTGCGCTCTAGAAATCGCCTCTCAAAATCGCCTTAAGCATCGTTGTGCTTTTATAAACCCATCGAATCGTCAACAAACATGCTAACGGCATGCCCGCCCACTTGAAAACAACTACAAAATCCGGCTCACAAAACAAAAACAGAACAAACATCACTAACGACACTAACACGAGCGAAATCATGACAAACACCGACAGGGCGCCAAGGACAAGACTCAAACATATGACTAACCGGCGAAACGCATGTATGAACCTCATTTAAATATTCCCATAGTGGTTTCGATCCAGTTGAGAGGCTTATGTCGTAGCTCTCGCGCCATGCATCGGCCGCTATAGCATTTTCTGTAGCCGATACCCTCTCAAAGCCGGAGACCAGAGGCCCCTGACGTGTTGCTCTGCATCTGGGCACTTTTGTGTCATCACCTTTGTAGATGGACAGGATGACTTGGATAAAAGCGCCCAAGCTCCTCTCCTGCCTGTCGAAAAGAATTACGTCGTATCGCGAAATGGCGTGTAGCCGACAACGCTCGCTTCAGACAATGAAAAATTAGCACTTGCGTACAAGTTGCCGATGCAGATTACGTCGATAGTGAACGCTGCCATCGCGGCATCCACTCGCGTCTACACGACTGACCGCAAACCCAAGGAGTTTCCATGAGCACCTTCCAGACCCAAGACGGCACCGAAATCTATTTCAAGGACTGGGGCAGCGGTAAGCCTGTCCTGTTCAGCCACGGCTGGCCGCTGGATGCCGACATGTGGGAATACCAGATGGAATACTTGAGCAGCCGCGGCTTTCGCACGATCGCCTTCGACCGTCGCGGCTTCGGGCGTTCCGAGCAGCCGTGGACCGGTTACGATTACGACACCTTTGCCGATGACATCGCGCAGTTGATCGAGCATCTGGATCTGCGTGATGTGACGCTGGTCGGTTTCTCCATGGGCGGTGGCGATGTCAGCCGTTATATCGCACGTCACGGCAGCGAGCGCGTTGCCGGGCTGGTGTTGCTGGGCGCGGTAACGCCGCTGTTCGGTCAGAAAGCCGATTTCGCCGAAGGTGTGCCAAAAGCGGTTTTCGACGGGATCAAGGCTGGCCTGCTCAAGGATCGCGCGCAGTTCATCGCCGATTTCAACGCGCCGTTCTATGGCACTAACCAGGGCCAGAAAGTCTCCGACGGCGTGCTGACCCAGACCCTGAACATCGCCCTGCTAGCCTCCCTGAAAGGTACCGTAGATTGCGTCACCGCGTTCTCGGAAACCGACTTCCGTCCGGACATGGCCAAGATCGACGTGCCGACACTGGTCATCCATGGTGACGGCGACCAGATCGTGCCGTTCGCCACCACCGGCAAACTGGCCGCTGAACAGATCCAGGGCGCCGAGCTGAAAGTCTATGCCGGCGCACCGCACGGTTTTGCCGTGACTCATGCTCAGGAACTGAACGAGGACTTGCTGGCGTTCCTCAATCGCTGAGTTCGATCTGAGCTTGACCGCTACGAAGAAAAGGGGCGCCGACAGCGATGTCGGCGCCCCTTTTCTTCGTCGGCTGAATACGTGGATTCACCTGTGCTGGAAGCAACAACTACAGCGCCTCACGCCTGCACGTAAACCCAAGCGTTGCTGCCGGACTTCAGTACAACACTCACGCGTTTGTAGTCGGACACTTCGTAGTCATCGGCGGCAGCCAGTTCCTGTTCGCTGACCTCGAACACCGTGCCGGCAATCTCGTCCTTGATGTCGCCACTGGCCTGCACGATCGGGTGGTGGTTTTTGCCGCTGGTGGCGAGCACCGCAGGGTCGGTGATCTCCACCATGGTCTGCTTATAGCCCGGCAGGCTGTCGGAGCGGCCGTGTAACTCACGTCCGAAGTTCGAGAGTTGCACAGCGGTGTCTTGAAGCGTGCCGTAGGAGAACAGCAGCACGGTGTGGTTGGTCATGAGTGATTCCCGAAATCAAATGGCGCGATTCATACGCTGTATACGTTTGTATATGGCGATACTAACCGAGCCATGACACAAAGTGTCAATCAGCTTTTTCGCGCACCACTCCGCGCTCTTCAAGCAAGCGCACAAAACTGCTCAGACTGCGCGACACCGTGCCCCGGCGCCACACCAGCCAGGTCGTCAGAAAACGGAAATCCGCCGCCAGCGGCCAGACGCTGACCGTCGCGCAACCGGGCATGCTTTGCAGCATGCTGCGTGGCATCAGTGCCAGACCGGCACCGGCGCTGACGCAGGCGAGCATGCCGTGGTAGGACTCCATCTCAAAGATCTTGCCGGGCACCGCGGCGTCGCTGCTGAACCATTTTTCGAAGTGATGGCGGTAAGAACAATTGGAGCGGAAGGCGTAGATATTCTCGCCGTTGACGTCACTGGCGCGCTGCACCGACGCGTGATGCAGCGGCGCGATGATGACCATTTCCTCTTCGAAAGCCGGCACACCTTCCAGCGCCGGATGCAGCACCGGGCCGTCGACGAATGCCGCCGCCAAGCGGCCGGAAAGCACGCCGTCGATCATCGTTCCCGAAGGTCCGGTCGACAGATCCAGATCGACTTTCGGATGCTGCTGGTTGTAAGCCGCGAGCAGGCCAGGGATACGCACTGCCGCCGTGCTTTCCAGCGAACCCAGTGGGAAAGCGCCCTGCGGTTCCTCCCCCGCCACCGTCGCTCGCGCTTCCTGCACCAGATCGAGAATGCGCCGGGTGTATTCGAGAAAACTCCAACCGGCCGGCGACAAGCGCAGTCGGCTTTTCTCGCGAATGAACAGATCGACGCCCAAGTCTTCTTCGAGCTGCTTGATCCGCGTCGTCAGATTCGACGGCACGCGATGAATCTGCTGCGCCGCCGCGCTGATGCTGCCGTGCTCGGCAACGGCCTTGAAGATTTCCAGCTGCACCAGATCCACAGTCATTCTCCAAACGTGAAAGAAACGATCTTTATTATTCAGTTTCCAGAAAACAAACGCCACCCTACTCTGTGCCCATCAACTCACATTGCAGGACCATGCCATGAGCCCGATCTCCAGCCAGACCCACGCTATCTCGATCAATCCAACAACCGGCGAGCAGATCGGCCACTACGCATTTGAATCTGCCGAAGCGCTGGATGCCGCGCTGACCCGCGCCGCTTATGGCTTCAACAAGTGGAAACGCAAGCCACTGCAAGATCGCTCGCGCCTGCTGACCGCCCTCGCCGGTGCGTTGCGCGATGGCGCCGAAGCCATGGCCACCATGATCACCGAGGAAATGGGCAAGCCGATCGCTCAGGCCCGTGGCGAAGTCGAGAAATGCGCCAAGCTCTGCGAGTGGTACGCCGAACACGGCCCGGCCATGCTCGACGCCGAACCGACTCAGGTTGAAGGCGGCAAAGCGCGCATCGAGTATCGTCCGCTCGGGCCGATCCTGGCGGTGATGCCGTGGAATTTCCCGATCTGGCAAGTGCTGCGCGGTGCCGTTCCGACGCTGCTGGCCGGCAACACTTATGTGCTCAAGCATGCGCCGAACGTGATGGGCAGCGCTTATCTGCTGCGCGACGCCTTCGTGCGCGCCGGTTTCGCCGATGGCGTATTTGAAGTGATCAACGTCACCCCGGACGGCGTATCCAGCGCCATCGCTGACCCACGCATCGCCGCTGTGACCCTGACCGGCAGCGTGCGCGCTGGCATGGCCATCGGTTCACAGGCCGGCGCTGCGCTGAAGAAATGTGTGCTGGAGCTCGGTGGTTCCGATCCATTTATCGTGCTCAATGACGCCAATCTCGACGAAGCGGTGCAAGCCGCCGTGATCGGTCGCTATCAGAACTCCGGTCAGGTCTGCGCCGCTGCCAAGCGGCTGATCATCGAACAAGGCGTGGTCGAAGAATTCACCCGCAAGTTTGTCGAAGCCACGCGCAAACTGGTGGTCGGCGATCCACTCGCCGCTGACACCTACATCGGCCCGATGGCACGTTTCGATCTGCGTGATGAACTTGATCAGCAAGTGCGCGCGACCCTCGAAGAAGGAGCGATCCTGCTGCTCGGCGGCGGCAAGGCGCAAGGCCCGGGCAACTACTACGAGCCAACCGTGCTGGCCGATGTCACCGATCAGATGACCTCGTTCAAACAGGAACTGTTCGGCCCGGTTGCCTCGATCATCACTGCCCGCGATTGCGCGCATGCCGTGGCCCTGGCCAACGACAGCGATTTCGGCCTGACCGCAACGATCTACACCGCCAACGTCGAACTGGCGCAGTCACTGACCGGCGAACTGGAAACCGGCGGCGTGTTCATCAACGGCTACTCGGCCAGCGATCCGCGCGTGACCTTTGGTGGCGTGAAGAAAAGCGGTTTCGGCCGAGAACTGTCGCACTTCGGCGTGCGCGAATTCTGCAACGCGCAGACGGTGTGGCTGGATCGCCGCTGATCAAGCGCTGCGCAGGACTTGCAGCAACACTTGCAACGGATGGCGCAGCGTTTGCTGCGCCTCGCGCTTGACCTGACTGCGGCACGAATAGCCGGTGGCCAATGCCTCACCCTGCTCCACCGGCACCGCGACGTGTTTGGCCCAGGACTGCTCGAAGATCAGCGCAGAAGTGTCGCGGTTGCGTGCCTCATGTCCGTAAGTGCCGGACATCCCGCAGCAACCGGTGGCCTGAGTCGCCAGCTTCAAGCCAATCCGTTCAAACACCTGCTCCCACTGACGCGTCGCAGCCGGGGCGTTGGTTTTCTCGGTGCAGTGCGCCAACAGACGGAAGGCTTGTTGATTGCCCGCGCGCTCAGGCATGACCTTCAGCAGCCATTCCTGTACCAGCGCCACTTCCGGGCAATTCTGCATGCCCGGAACCTTCAGATATTCCTGGCGATAGACCAGCGTCATCGCCGGATCCAGCCCTACCAGCGGCACCCCGATCTCAGCCAGTTCTCGCAGTTGCCCGGCATTGCGTAACGCCGCGCGATTGAATGCCGAGAGGAAACCCTGCACATGCAGCGGCTTGCCATTGGCGCTGAACGGCGCCAGATAAACCTGATAACCGAGACGCGAAATCAGCTCGATCAAGTCCGCCAGTAGCGGCGCTTCGAAGTAGCGGGTGAACGCATCCTGCACCAGCACCACGCTGCGTTCGCGTTGCGCGGGAGTCAGCGCCGACAGCCGCGCCACTGAAGCTGGCTGCACCTTCCAGCGGCGCATCGCTGCATGAAAATCGAAACGGCTGAGCAGCGGCACATCGACCATGCCCCCGACGCGTCCAAGCATTCGGCGAACCAGCGCAGCGCCCATCAACCCGTTATAAAACAGCGGCACCCGCGCCATGTGCGGGATGGTGAATTCCAGCGAGGCGATCAAATAGTCCCGCAACGGTCGCAGATAGCGTGTGTGATACAGCTCGAGAAAGCGCGAACGAAAATCCGGGACGTTGACCTTTACCGGGCATTGCCCCGCGCAGGATTTGCACGCCAGACACCCGGCCATCGCGTCATACACTTCATGGGAAAAGTCAGCACTTGCCCCTCGGCTGTTGCGCCAGCGCTGCACCAAGGATGAGAAAAACGCCGGTCGGCGTACCGCGTCAGACAACACATCCACCCCCGCCGCACCCTGCAAGCGCAGCCATTCGCGGATCAGCGAAGCGCGGCCCTTGGGCGATTGCGCGCGCTGGCGGGTGGCTTTCCACGACGGGCACATCGCGTCGTCAGGATCGAAGTTGTAGCAGGCGCCATTGCCGTTGCAGTGCATGGCCGCGCCATAGTCCTGCCAGACTTTCTCGTCGATCTGCCGATCCAGCTCCCCACGCAGAGTCACTTCGTCGATCTTCAACAGCGCTGCACCGGGGATATTCGGTGTTGCGATCTTGCCGGGGTTGAACTGGTTGAACGGGTCGAACGCAGCCTTCAGCGCCTGCAACGCCGGGTACAACTCGCCGAAGAATGCCGGCACGTATTCCGAGCGCAGACCTTTGCCATGCTCGCCCCACAGCAGGCCGCCATAACGTTGAGTCAGCGCCGCCACGCCATCGGACACCGGGCGAACCAGCGCCGCTTGCTGCGGATCTTTCATGTCGAGAATCGGCCGTACGTGCAGCACGCCGGCATCGACATGGCCAAACATGCCGTATTGCAAACCGTGGCTGTCGAGCAGCTCGCGCAGCTCGGCGATGTACTCGGCCAAGTGCTGCGGCGGCACCGCAGTGTCTTCAACAAACGGCTGCGGCCGCGCTTCACCGGCGACGTTGCCGAGCAGACCCACCGCGCGTTTGCGCATGCCGTAGACCTTGTTCACCGCCGCATGCCCGACCGCCAGCGTATGGCCCAGCCGTTCGACAGTATTGTCGCTGCTCAAATGCTCGATAAAGTCTACGACCCGCTGCTGCAGTTCCTCGGGATCGTCACCACAGAACTCCACCAGATTGATGCCCAGCGTCGGCCGTTCGCCGCTCTCGGGGAAGTACTCGGCGACGCCGTGCCAGACGATGTCCTGCATCGCCAGCAGCAGCACTTTCGAATCCACGGTTTCGATCGACAGCGGCTTGAGCGCCATCAGCGCCCGGGCATCGCGCAGCGCATCCATGAAACCGGCGTAGCGGATATTCACCAGCATCGTGTGCTTGGGGATCGGCAGCACGTTGAGTTTCGCCTCGACCACGAAGCCCAGCGAACCTTCGGCGCCGCACAGCACGCTGTTGATGTTGAAGCGCTGGTCAGCCTCGCGCAGGTGCGCCAGGTCGTAGCCGGTCAGACAGCGGTTGAGATCGGGGAAGGTCTGTTTGATCAGCTCGCCCTGCTCGTCGATGATCTGCCGCGCACAACGATAAACTTCGCCGACCCGATCCTCGCGCGCGCATTGTTCGCCGAGCTGGTTTTCCTCCAGCGGCTGGCCGTGCAGACGTTCGCCACCGCGCAGGATCATGTGCAATTCGAGCACGTGATCGCGGGTCTTGCCGTAGGTGCAACTGCCTTGGCCACTGGCGTCGGTGTTGATCATGCCGCCGACCGTGGCGCGGTTCGAAGTCGAGAGTTCCGGGGCGAAAAACAGCCCGGCGGATTTCAGTGCGGCGTTGAGCTGATCTTTGACGACGCCAGCCTGCACGCGCACCCAGCGCTGTTCGACGTTGATTTCGAGGATGCGGTTCATGTGCCGCGACAGATCAACCACCAAGCCGTCAGTCAACGACTGGCCGTTGGTGCCGGTGCCGCCGCCACGAGGCGTAACCACCACTTTTTGATAAGCCGGTTCGGCGATCAACCGCGCGAGCAGCGCTACGTCGTCGGCATCCTTCGGAAACACCGCCGCTTGCGGCAAGCGCTGGTAGATCGAGTTGTCGGTGGCAAGCACCACGCGGCTGGCGTAGTCGGCACTGATTTCGCCTTTGAACCCAGCGGCCGCAAGTGCCTTGAGGAACTGTTGGTAATCGCTGTTCAGCGTGGAGGCAGGCGAAAGCTGGGCAATCATCGGTCGGTCAATCCCGGTCAAAAAGGCGTTGTGGCGGTAAACACTTGTCGGCAACGAATGATTGCGTCAGGCTCCGCCATCTCATGGCGCCCATGTTCATTGCATATACCGCTCGGGACAAACGTAAATTCGACCCGCTATTGATGACTAAAACGAATGAATCCGCGAACGCTCACGCCCTCGATGTCGCTGCTGCTGGCTTTTGAAGCGGCTGCACGCCACGAAAGCTACACCCGCGCCGCCCACGAGCTGTCGCTGACCCAGAGCGCAGTCAGCCGTCAGGTGCAAATCCTGGAGAAGATGCTCGGCATGCGCCTGTTCAGCCGCGAGGGCCGGCGGGTGATTCTCACCGACGTCGGGCGCATGTATCAGCGCGAACTCGCCGAAGCGCTCGGGCAGATTCGCAGCGCGACGTTGCAGGCGATGGCGTTTGGTTCCGGGATCCACAGCTTGCGGCTGGCGACGTTGCCGACGTTTGGTTCGAAATGGCTGCTGCCGCGACTCAAGGATTTCTACACCGCACACCCCGGCATGACCGTGCATCTGCACTCGCGCATTGAGGCGATCGACTTTGATACCAGCGAAATCGATGCGGCGATTTGCGTGGGTGGCGGTGACTGGCCGGGGTTGACGGCGCATCGACTGCACACTGAAGAACTGGTGGTGATCGCCAGTGCGCAGTTGTCTGCGGACGAACGATGCGTGGCCGAAAAGCAAATCGCCGGGCAACTGCTGCTGAATGTCAGCAGCAACGCGCAGGCCTGGGCCGAGTGGTTCAGCCAGCACCAACTGCCGCATCGCAGCATGCGCATCGGCCCGAGTTTTGAGATGACGTCGCACTTGATTCAAGCGGTGCGGGCGAATATCGGGATCGGGCTGGTGCCGCGGATTTTGGTGGAGGACGAGTTGGCGAATGGTGAACTGCTGCAACTGGGTGAGGCGATTGTCAGTCGGCGCAGCTATTACCTGGTGTACCCGGCGCGCAATGAGTCGTTGCCGTCGCTGAAGGCGTTTCGGGATTGGTTGATGCGTACGCTCTGAATTCCTCTATCGCCAGTCAGGCCGCCATCGCTGGCAAGCCAGCTCCCACAGGGTTTTGTGTGTACGCAGCACCAAGTATCTGTGTGTACGCCGAACCTGTGGGAGCTGGCTTGCCAGCGATGGGGCCAGAAGCCTTAACTCAGAAACAGCTTATGCATCCTGCAAAATCAGATCAGCGCCCTTCTCCGCCACCATCAGCACCGCCGCATGGGTATTGCCGGAGGTCACGTTGGGGAAGATCGAGGCGTCGACAATCCGCAGCCCGTCCAGCCCATGCACCTTGAGGCGTTTGTCGACCACCGAAGTCTGTTCATCCGCGCCCATCACGCACGAACCACACAGGTGATAGATCGAGCCGCAGTTGTCGCGAAAATACTGGAGCATTTGCTCATCGGTCTCGACTGCCGGGCCAGGCAACACCTCGTCAACGGTAATGCTTTTGAGGGCCGGCGCCCCCATGATTTTGCGCATCAACCGGCTGCCCTGAATCACCTCGTCAATGTCCTTTTGCGTGCTCAGGTAGTTCGGATCGATCAGCGCCGCGTCGCGTGGATTTTTCGAAGCAATCTCGATGTGCCCGCGACTGGTCGGACGGCACGGGTTGAAGCACAGCAGGAAGCCGGAATACGGCTCGGGCTTGAGGCTGGCTTTGTTGTTTTTCGGAATCTGATACGAAAGCGGGTTGAAATACAGCTGCAGGTTCGGATGACTCTGCTGCGCGTCGCCACGGAAGAACCCACCGGCCTGATTGACGCTCATCGCCAGCGCGCCCTTGCGCGTCAGCAGGTATTTCACGCCGAGCTTGAACTGGCCGAACAGCGAGCTGAGTTCATCGTTGAGGGTCGGGATGTTGGCCTTGTAGTAATAGCTGGCGCACAGGTGATCTTGCAGATTTTGCCCCACCGCCGGCAGGTGCTTGACCAGCGGAATTTGATGCCTGGCCAACAAGTCGCGGTCAGCCACACCGGACAATTGCAGGATTTTCGGCGTGTCGACCGCTCCAGCACACAAGATCACTTCTTTGCGCGCGTTGAAGGTGCGGACCACGCCATGCTGAGTGATGGAAATACCGGTCGCGCGTTGCTGCGTTTCGTCGAACAGCACGCGATCAACCAGCGCGTAATGCTCGACGGTCAGATTCGCCCGGCTCAGCGCCGGATGCAGGTGCGCGAAACTGCTGGAGCAGCGCTGACCGTTTTTGGTGTTGACGTCATAGAGACCCGCGCCTTCGAATTTCGGCCCGTTGAAGTCGTTGCTGCGCGGGTAGCCGAGTTCATCGCAGCCCTTGAGAAACACGTCGCAGATCGGGTGGGTCTGGCCGGCCATCGGGGTGATGCTGATCGGGCCGCTGCCGCCGTGGTATTCGCTGTCGCCCAGCGGATGGTTTTCCAGTTTGCGAAAGTACGGCAACACGTCCTTGAAGCCCCAGCCGTCATTGCCATTGGCCGCCCAATCGTCGAAGTCATGGGCCTGGCCACGCACGTAGATCATCGCGTTGATCGAGCCGGAACCACCCTGCACTTTGCCGCGCGGCGCGTAGATTTCGCGGTTGCCCAAGTGCTTTTGTGGCTGGCTGTAGTACATCCAGTTGAAGGTCGGGTTGTAATACATTTTGGCGAAGCCAACCGGGATCTTGAACCACAGGGAACTGTCCTTGCCGCCCGCTTCCAGCAGCAGCACCGAGTGTTTGCCCGAGGCCGAGAGCCGGTTGGCCAGCACGCAGCCAGCGGCGCCTGCGCCAGCGATGATGTAGTCATATGTCATGCACGGTTACCGCGTAAGTCGTTGTACAAAAAAAACCGCTGTCAGCCCCTGGCTGGCGATGTGTCTTTGACGTCCACCGGGGTCGGCGCCATTTGCAGGTGCAGGCGCGTGCCGGTGTACGGCGAATGCTTGCGCACCACGTCCATGTTCAGCTCGACGCCAAGGCCCGGCTCGGTCGATGGAATGATGTACCCGTCCTCCCACTGCAACGGCTTCTTGAGGATCTCGGCGTGAAAACCGCCCCAGGTCTCGATGCTTTCCTGAATCAGGAAATTTGGCGTGCAAGTGGCGAGCTGGAAACTTGCTGCCGCGCCAATCGGTCCGTTGTACAAATGCGGGGCGATTTGCGCGTAATAGGCTTCGGCCATGCTCGCGATTTTCTTCGCTTCGAGCAGTCCGCCACAGCGTGCGACGTTCATCTGCAAGATCGACGCGCCGCCGGCCTGCAACAGCTTGAAGAATTCGTACTTGGTGGTCAGGCGCTCACCGGTGGCAATCGGGATGCTGGTCTTGGCCGCGACCTGCGCCATCGCCTCTTCCTGGCCGGGCGGCACCGGTTCTTCGAACCACAGCGGGTCGTATTTCTCCAGGCGTTTGGCCAGACGAATCGCCGAGGACGGCACCATCTGCCCATGGGTGCCGAACAGCAGATCGCACTTGTTGCCGACCGCCTCGCGAATCTTGCGGCAGAAGGTTTCGCAGCGCTCCAGCACTTCCAGCGAGA
The DNA here is from genome assembly GCF_049897765.1 of Pseudomonas sp. TWP3-2. Classification (NCBI taxonomy): domain Bacteria; kingdom Pseudomonadati; phylum Pseudomonadota; class Gammaproteobacteria; order Pseudomonadales; family Pseudomonadaceae; genus Pseudomonas; species Pseudomonas sp. TWP3-2. The sequence continues at coordinate 77,474 of NZ_JAFCWW010000014.1, forward strand.
GCTGGTGACCGGAGTACGCGGTGTACGGCCCGGCCGGGTCAAACTTCAGCGCGGTGAAGCCTTTGTTCATGTTCTCGACGGCGCACTCGGCGGCCAGATCGGCATCGTCGTAGTCGTATTCGCCACGGCTGTTGACCGGGTACAGGTAGGTGTAGGAGCGCAGGCGCTCGTTGACCTTGCCGCCGAGCAACTCATAAACCGGCTTGTTCGCCGCTTTGCCGATGATGTCCCAGCAAGCCATTTCCAGGCCGCTGACCACGCCCATCATGGTCAGGTCAGGACGCTGGGTGAAGCCGCTCGAATAGGCCTGGCGGAAGAAGCGTTCGATGTGGTGCGGGTCCTGATCGAGCAAGTGCCGCTCGAACACGTCTTCGATGATCGGCAGCATGGCTTTCGGGCCGAACGTCGCCGCGTAGATCTCGCCGACGCCTTCAATGCCGCAGTCAGTCTTGAGTTTGACGAACAGCCAGTACATCCCGCCAATGTGCGGTGGTGGTACGGCGACGATATGGGTTTCAAGGGCGACGATTTTCATCTCAGGCACCTGTCTTGTTCAAAGAGGTCTTGATCGAGGATTTTCTGTTGATGCGGGCGCGCAGGGTCAGCGCGGCAAGCGTGCCGATCAGGCCGACGCTGGCGATGTAACCGAAATACAGCTGGTAGCCGAAGGCACCGGGGTATTGCTCGGTGAGGTAGCCGTTGATCAGCGGAATAAAGGTATCCGGCAGGTAACCGACCACCGAAACGATGCCGATCGCCAGACCGGTAATGCGCAGCGGAATGTTGCAGGTATCGAGGATCGCCCAGTACAGGCCACGAATGGCGTAGGTCATCAGGCCGATGAAAATCACCGTGGCGATCAGCAGACCGATGCTGTTGATGGCCGGAAACACGATCAGACCGAACATCGCCAGCGTCGCCAGCAACAGCGCCACGATCAGCACCGAGATGTTCGAGAATTTGTCGCCCAGCCAGCCGCCACCGATGCCGCCCACCGGACGCATCCACAACTTGATGGTGGTGATGGTGCCGGCCATCACGGCGGTCATGCCGTTGCCTTGCAGGTAATCGGAGAAGCTGTAGGTCGCCCAGAAGATGTGGTAACCGCAAAACACAATGGCGGTGACCAGCCACAGTTCAGGAATCTTCACCAGCGTCGCCAGGTCACTTAGCAAATTGAACTTGCCCTTCTCCACCGCCGCTGTGTCTTCCATCGACTTCGGATCCTTGATCAGCACCAGCACACAACCGAGCGCGATACAGGTGAAGGCGTAGAGGTAGATCACATGTTTGAAACCTTGCGCGGTGGACTCACCGTTGGTTTCGGTGGCGTAGGCGAACAGCCCCAGCGCAACCGTCGCCAGCAGCGCCTCGACCAGGCCACGACCGCCATCGAGAATGCCGAAGAACCGCCCCTGTTCGGTGTGATGCGCAATCATCTTCACGCGCTTGAGCACCGAGGCCCAAAAGGTCAGGCCGGTGGTCAGGCCCCAGCAACCGAAGATGATCATCAGCCCGGTCATCGACGGCGCGGTGGAGTACCAAAGGCCCAGCGCACCGGTGGCGACCAGCGAAAAGAAAATCAGAAAACGCGGGGCGATCCGGTCGGCCAGCCAACCGCTGGGCAAGTAGCTGAGCAGGAAGATCGTGCCGAGCATCGAGTACAGATAGCCCAGTTCGCTGTGGCTGATCTGGAACACCTCGAGCATGGTGGTTTGATAGACCTGGCGCAGATACAGAATCGGATAGATCGCGCCGGCGGCCAGCACCAGCAGGGTCAATTGCAGATAGCGACTTCCCTTGTCGCTGTGGCTGTTCACAGCCGAAGTGGAACCCTGAACAGCGGCAGCAGAGGATGCATGCTTGGACATTGAAGTGACCTCGGGCGACCGGTGCTCCGGACGCCCCTGATAATTGTTTTTATAGGTGCAGCGTGAGGCGTGGTGCGATGGATCAGTACTTCATCACCACCAGACGGGTCTGGGTGAATTCGAGCATGCCGTGCTTGCCGTCATCGCCGCCCAGGCCCGAGCGTTTCCACCCGGCGTGGTAGCCCTGATACGGATCAGCCGGCGTGCGATTGACATACAACTCGCCGGCTTCAATGGCGTTGGCGACTTTGTGTGCGGTGCGGTAATTCTCGGTGTACAGCACCGACGCCAAACCAAACTGGTGGTCGTTGGCCATGGCCAGCGCTTCGTCGATGTCGCGGTACTTGAGCACCGGCAACACCGGGCCGAAGATTTCTTCCTGAATGATTTCCATGTCCTGCCGGCAACCGCTGAGCAGCGTTGGCGGGTAGAAATGCCCCGGCCCTGCGGGCAGCACGCCACCGGTTTCGAGTACGGCGCCGTCGGCGACAGCACGCTCGACCATCGCGTGGATGTTCTGTTGCGAACTGGCGTTGACCAGCGGCCCCATCAGACTGGCGTCAGTCGCGCGGTCGCCAAACTTCACAGCGGCGATCTTCGCTTTGAGCAACGCGAGGAATTGGTCGTGGACGCTTTCCTGCACGTAGACCCGCTCGACTGCCGTGCACAATTGGCCGCAGTGAGTGGTCTTGGAGGCGACAATCGCTGACGCGGCCGCTTCCAGATCGGCATCGGCTTCGATGATCGCCGGGGTCTTGCCGCCCAGTTCCAGCGACGGCTTGGCGATGTTGGCCTTACAGTAATCGAGGACGATGCGCCCGGCATTCACGCTGCCAGTCAAGGTGATCAGACCCACAGCCTTGTGCGTGCACACCGCAGCGGCGGTGGCGTGATCCATCGCCAGGATGTTGATGACACCGGCGGGCATGCCCGATTGCTGCACGGCTTTGGCGATCTCGAACGCCGAAGTCGGGGTGTTGTTGCTCGGGCGTACCACCACCGTGTTGCCGGCAATCAGCGCCGGGGCGATTTTGCGCAGCAGGGTGTAAACCGGATAGTTGAACGGAATCAGGCACGCGACCACGCCAATCGGCTCGCGATGCAGGAACAGGTTTTCATCAGGGCTGTCGCTGGGAATGATCTCGCCTTCGATACGCCGCGCCCACTCGGCGTGGTAGCGGGTGATCTGTGCGGCATAGCGGGCTTCATTGCTGGCATCGGCCACGCTCTTGCCGGACTCGGCGGCCAACGCGGTGCCGATGGCTTCGGCGCAGTCTTCCAGTGCGGTAGCGAAAGCACGCAGGTGTTCGGCGCGTTCGATGCTGGTGAGTTTGCCCCAGACTTTTTGCGCTGCCGCTGCGGCATCCACGGCTGCGGTGGCTTCTTCGGCAGTAGCGGCTGAAACCTGGCCAAGCAACGCTTCGGTGGCCGGGTTATAGACCGCAATTTGCGCCGCGCTGGCTGGCTCGACGAAGTGGCCGTTTACAAAATTTCGCTCGACTCGCATGTGCATCGCCCATCGTTGTTTTTATCGATGGGGCCAGTCTTGTCATCCCGCCGACGTTGAACAAACGATTTATCGGCAGGCCAAACATGCGAAAAATGCAGGTTACTCAAAAAATCGCCGTCGAAGGCTCAAGCTGGCGCTGCGCCAGCCAGATTTCTTCCTGCAACCACTGACTGAATGCCACTAATTGCGGCATTTGTGTCTGCTCCGGCCGGGTCACCAGCCAGTACGACTGGTGACCTTCCACATGCACATTGAGCACTTGGGTCAACTGCCCGCTGGCCAGTTCCGGAGCCACCATGTGCCAGTCGGCAATGCTGATGCCGAGGCCGTCGATGGCCGCCTGGATCGCCAGATCGAGCAGATCGAACTCGTAACCGCCCTCGGTATCGATGCCGTTGATCCGTGCGGCGTGCAGCCAGTGTTTCCAGGTCAGGTAGCGCTGATCTTCCTTGGCCAGCACGTGCAGCAGCGTCAGGCGATTGAGATCGATGCCCTGCTCGCCGCCCTCCCGCGCATACAGGGTCGGCGCGCACACGGCGATGTGCCGTTCCTGAATCAGCAGCGAACTGTCGAGGCCGTCCCACTCGCCATCGCCAAAACGGATCGCGCAATCCAGCGTGCTGGTTTCGGCGAGGCTGTCCTGCAAACGCGTGGTGATGCTCAGCTCCAGCTCCGGATGCTGCTCGCGCAAACGCCCCAGACGCGGCATCAACCAACGGCTGGTAAAGGTCGGCGGCGCGTTAATGTGCAGGCGATTGGCGTGGGTTTTCTGCTGGATACTGCGCACCGTCAGCTCGATCTTGTCGAATGACTGGTGCAATGCCCGCAGCAGAATCTTGCCGGCGCCGGTCAATTCGAGATGGTGATGGCGGCGTTCGAGCAGGCTCTCGCCGAGCTGTTCCTCGAGCTGGCGCACCTGGCGACTGACCGCGCTCTGGGTCACGTTAAGCAACTCGGCGGCGCGGGTGAAGCTGCCGGTGCTGCCGGCCACTTCGAACGCCTTGAGCGCATTCAGGCCGGGCATTTTGCGTTTCATACAAGGCACTCGAAAACTGCTGACGGGGCGCAAAGCATCCCACGACTGCGCCGGACTGTCCTACAGGATTTTGCGAGTAACATGCATCCGATGCAGGTTTGCTCAGCATTTTTATCGTTTGTTCAACATTCTGCGGATGGCAAAACTGCGCGGCATCTCTAATAAAAACAATCGAGAGCCGCTCCATGCCCTTCCCAGCATCTTTGCGTCTGCGCAGCACCTCCATCGCTCTGTTCTGCAGCTTTGCCGCCCCGGCCATGGCGGTGCAAGTCACCGACAATCTCGACCTCGGCGGCGCCATTCGCGCCCGGTGGGACGTCGACCCTGACCGCGATATTCAGAAGTTTGGTCTGGACACGGTGTTCCTCAGTGCCAAGTACAACTCCGACACCTGGATCGGTGAGGCGCAATACCGCTTCTACGGTCGCTCCTACCCGTATCAGTACACTAAAAACTATGGCGATATCCACTTCGCCAAGTTCGCGTGGGCCGGCTACAAGTTCAACCCCGACCAGCAGGTGCAAGTGGGTCTGAATACGGTGCCGTTCGGCTTGCAGCCCTACTTCGGCAGCACCTTCTACGAAACCCTCGGCAACGTTATCGGCCTCGAAGACGTGCAGCAGGTCGGCGCCAAATACATCCAGCAAAACGGCGACTGGAATATTCAGGCCGGTTATTACCTGCGCCCGGCCTGGCAAGGCAAAGGCACCAGCAACGGCGTGACCTACTCCAGCGTCGTCTCCGAAGCCGACAGTTACGTGGCCGACGGCAGCGCTAACCAGGAACGCAACACCGTCGTCCTGCGAGTGGCCAAAGCTCTGGATCTGGGGCCGTGGAAATCCGAAGTCGGGATCTCCGGCCTGACCTCAAGCCTCGAAAATAAAGACACCCACAATGACGGTCGACGCAACGCCGTGGCCGTGCACTATCTGGGCAAGAACGGCCCATGGGGCGTGCAGTTGCAGGCGGCGCGCCAGCAGATGTCGCCGCGCAATCCGGGCAGCGATGAAGTGGTGACACTGGGCGGCTATGACGGCACCTACAACGTAGCCAGTCGCGGCAACCTGTACGTGGCGGATCTGAGCTATGACGTCGGCGGCAAATACCTGTTCGACCAGATCAGCGGGGTCAAGCTCTACGCCAACTACAGCGCCTTCGACAAATCCGCCAGCGGCTTCAAGACCTCGGAGCGGATGATCCTCGGCAGCTCGTTTTCGGTGAGTAAATTGTGGGTCGCGGCGGAATGGCTGATCGGCAAGAACGACCCTTATATTGGTGGTAGCAGCTACACCCAGAGTCTGGGCGCCGGTGGGCTGGATCAGTGGGAAAATCAGATGTATGTGAATGTTGGTTACTACTTCTGATCGGGAATCTTTAGCGTCATGTCGTTCGTCATCGCGGGCTTGCCCGCGATGGCGTCCGCCCGGACAACACTTGCATCAGCACCTCCATCAATAGTCAGATAGGCCCACCTCAAAACAACAATAAACCACCCGCCCCGGAGTTCTGCCTCCATGCGCCAGCTGCCCTCGCTCAATACCCTGCGCGTGTTCGAAGAAGTCGCGCGGCATCGCAGTTTCAGTCAGGCCGCACTCGGGCTGAACGTCACCCAGGGCGCGGTCAGCCGCCAGATCAAACATCTCGAAGACTACCTCGGCGTGGCGCTGTTCGTGCGCACGCCGCAAGGCCTGTCGCTGACCGAATCCGGCAGTGCCTTATCGCCGCATCTGGCCGAGGCCTTCGACCATATCGAGCGCGCCCTGCAAGCGGTGCGCGTGCCCAATCTGCGCCAGCGCCTGCGGGTGCTCGCCCCGCCGACCTGGGCCACGCGCTGGCTGTCGCCGCACTTGCGCGCATTCTGCCAGCGCTACCCGGACATCAACCTGAGTATCACCAGCCAGATCGGCCACGACAGCCTCACGGAAGTCGACTGCCACATTCGCTTCGGTCTCGCGCCAACGCACAATTGCGTCAGCCGCTTGTTGGTGATGGAGCGGCACATCGCGGTCGCCAGTCCGGAGTTGTTCAACGGCGATCAAGCGCCGGATCTGTGGCAGATCCCATTGCTGCATATCCTGCACGACGGCAAGCGTTTAAAGGTTTGGGAGAACTGGTTGGCAGCCATGGGCCGGGACGACATCGATGCCGGTCGCGGGCTGGAATTCAGCACGTTGGATCAGGTGATTCACACGGCATTGGCGGGGGGTGGTCTGGCGGTGATTGATCGGCAGATGATCGAAAAGGAACTGGCCAACGGCAGCTTGCTGCCGATCACCCCGATTGAGGTGATCGGGCCATATGGATATTGGCTGGATGTGGCGAATGACAAGCAAGGTTTATCGAAAGTAAACCTCTTTACCGAGTGGCTGAGCCTGGTCAGCAACCCCTGAAACCCCACAATCCCCACAAACCCACAAACCCTGTAGGAGCTGCCGCAGGCTGCGATCTTTTGATCTTAAAAACAAAATCAAAATATCGCAGCCTGCGGCAGCTCCGGGATTGTGGGCGGACAGTCAGACCGGGGTGGCGGCCTTGCTCACCGCAATCGAACTGACCTCCACCGGACTCTGCGCCTTGCATGCCTGACTCAACGTCAGCGACTTGCTCTCCGGCGCCCGCGCCCAGGACTGCAGCGCGCCCAGCGCCAGAATCGCCACGGTCGGGCTCAGCCCGATCCCCGTGACGTAACCGAACGTCCAGATCACGCTGAACGACCCAGGGGAGCGAAGCCGGCCATAACCATGAAAAATCATGGGGCAATGACTTTTAGTCATAGCCTTTTCACGGGCGAAAAAAATCCCGCTCAGTCAGCGGGATTGTTTGGCGTCGATGCAGCAGCCGTTTCAGCCGGGGGGTTCCAGGGGCAAGCGATGCTCTCGGCAAATCAGGTCTATCTCCCTGGCCACCAGCGGTTCACCGGTCAAGCCGCACACGGCGCCGGTTGCCGAGGTCTGGTGAAAGCGGCACGTCCGGCAAAGTCCGAAACTCGGGACATTTTCTCCTCGCTGAATATTGCGCAACAACTCCAGCAGCAGACCCTCGAGATCACCGGCGCTGGCGCCCATGCGTTCGGCGGCGCTGCGCAGGAAATCCGGCGGCATGACCGCTTCGATCAACGTGCGCGCCGTGGCGGTCAATTCCAGATGCACGCTGCGCTTGTCGCGCACGTCCGGAACCTTGTTCACAAAGCCCTTGAGTTCCAGTGCCTTCAACGATTGCGAAACCGTACCTTTGGTCAGCCCCAGATAATCGGTGACCGCCAGCGGCGTATTCGAATAGCGGTTGCAGCGCGCCAGGTACAGCAGCGCGCTCAGTTGAATCGGTTGCAGCTCGGCCAGCAGCGGATGCTCGCGAAACCACACGCGGGTCAGGCTCGATAATCTTTCCAGCAAATCAAATAACACGGTTATTGCCTGGCTCAATGGGGTCGATGAATAGTATCGAATAAAAACCTTATTGACAAAAAACGGCTGAAGATTAGGATTGCGGTGTCGATTCGAAACAAACTAATCAACCGAGGAGCCGCAATGAAAACCCTACTGGCGCTGACCATCAGCACAATCTTGAGCACCCAAGCCTGGGCCCATGGGCCGCAAGGCATCCACAGTGCAACCGGCAAGACCGACGCGGCGTTCGACCTGGTGCACACCCGCGTTTTCACCGATGGCAGCACTCTGGTGTTCGAGCAACTGGTCGATGGCAAGGCCGGCAGCCGCGTACCAAGCGCCAAGGGTTCGTTCGCCGGCGCCGAGGTTTACAGCTATGTCTGGCCGACCAGCCTCGACAGTGGCGCAGTCGGCTTTGAAGCAGGTTCCGGCATCCTCGCCCTCGCGCTGACATCGCACCCGGACTTTGACGACACTCCGCAACTGGATGAAAACAAGGACGGCAAGAAGGACAACGACGGCGGCCTCTGGCACTCGCACTGGGTGGTGTTGAGCAAAGATGAAAGCTGCGGTCCCGGCGGCTTGAAAGTGCGCGACATTCCCAAGGATGCGAAACCCAAGCTCCCCGCCACTTGGCCCGGTGCGCCGCTGTACATCGATTCGCCGGGATACAACCTGAGCGTGAAAAACGACGCCGCGCAAATCCGCGTGCCACTGGCGGCAGTCGGTTTCCCGAAGAGTTTCAACTACGACGGCGTGACCGCTGCACTCAAGGTCAATGCCGATCTGCACAATCCGCTGTTGTGTGTAAGCAGCGTGTATGACATTGCCTCGGGCGACCTGTCGTTGCCGGGCACCTGGAAAATGCAGGAGGCTCAATAATGTTCGTCAAAGTGTTCGATACCCACGTACGCACCAAGGATGGCCGCTACCTGCATTTCGATGTGCTGACCGATCGCGAAGCCGATGCGGCCAAGGCTTTCGCCCGGCAGTTCCTGATCGGCAAGGGCTATCAGGACGAAGACATTTCCCAGAGCCAGTGCTTGTTTTGCCACAGCGAGCCGGCCAACCCGCAAGTCGCCAAGGCGATCAGCGAGGACGGCTATTTCATCATCACCCTGCAAGGTTTCGAGGAGTAACGCCATGACCCGCTATCAGCCGTTGAACTGTGATCTGCACGACTACCTGGAAATCGCTTGCCTGCGCGGCTATCAGCTGGACATCGAGCTGATCGACGGCCAGCGGCTGGTGGCGCGGGCATTGACTACCCGCACGTCGAGGGAGAAAGAGGAATTCATGCGGGTCGAGCATGCCGGAGTGCAGCAGGACATTCGCCTCGACCAGTTACTCGCGATCACCCCGCAGGATGCGCATGCGCAGTTCGCCCGGATTAGTTTCACCGACGCGGTCTGCCGTTTCTGAACGAAAAAATCCCGTCCGGCATACACCGGACGGGATTTCATTCGAGGCTATGGATTCATGCAACCACGGGAATCATCGGATCCGCAGCCGCCAGCGCACTCACACGGTCAGCTGCCGGCGGGTAAATCCACTGGGTGTTGATCTGGGTCTTGAGCGCTTTGCCCTCCTCCTTGACCAGTTTCACCTGACGATCCCAACCCTCGGTGTACACCGCACCCCACGCGCCCAGATCGAGACAGGTCACGTACTTCGGCTGGCTATACGGCGTCGGGTCAACCCCGAGAATCTGCGCCGCGACGTTGTTGCCGGCGTGGCGTCCGAGGGAAATTGCGTGCTGGCAGGTCATCAGCGCGAAGTTGCCGATCTCGTCGCTGGCGGCGTAAGCCACGTCGCCGGTGGCGAAGATGTCGTCCTGGCCAATGACTTTGAGGTTGGCGTCAACGTGCAGACGACCTTGGCGATCGCGCTCGGCCGGGATCTGCTCGGTCAGCGAGCTGGCGCGCACGCCGGTGGTCCAGATCACGGTTTTCGCGTCAATGTGCTGACCGTCCGAGAGCGTCACGCCGTTGGCATCGATTGATTGCACCGACACACCCAGTCGCCATTCAACGCCCAGCTCGGTGCAAGCCTGGGCAATCGACACGCTGATGGCTTCGCCCATCGCTGCGCCGACTTTCTGCCCGCGATCAACGATGATCACTTTTATGTCCGCTTGTTCACCGAGGATGGCCCGCAGGCGCGCCGGCATTTCGGTTGCAGTTTCGATCCCGGTGAAGCCACCGCCAGCGACCACCACGGTGTTGCGCGCCTGGCTCTCGGGCTGGGTGGCCAGAGCTTTCAAATGAGTTTCGAGACGGATTGCCGCTTCGATCTGATCGACGTCGAACGCATGCTGCGTCACACTTAGAGTGTCCGGTTGCGCCAGCCCACTGCCGGACGCCAGCACCAGTTTGTCGAAATGCACCACTTGCTCAGCGCCCGCCGCATCGGTGTAGCCAACGGTTTTCGCCTGCACGTCGATGGTGTTGGCTGCGCCTTTGATGAAGTTGACGCCGACCACATCAAACAGCTCGCCCAGCGGCGCAGCCAAGTGATGCGCATTTGGCTCGTAGAAACGTGGACGTACGCGCAGCTCGGCCTGCGGTGCCAGAACGCTGACCTGGATGTTGTCGCGATTGTGAATGTCGACCAGACGTGTCGCGCTGAGCGCAGTCCACATGCCACCAAAACCTGCACCGATTACCAGAATGTGCTGCTTCATTGTTATCTCCAAGCCAGTCGCCGAGTTAATTAACGGCGACTCTATTGGTCGCCGTTAATTTCAACAAGTCAGATAATCCGATAGATTTGATCGTATATCTCGATATCTAACGGGCTTTACCATCTGACTTATAAAACCTGCTCCAATCGGAAAAACCTCATAGATACAGCGAAAAAACCACCAAGGACGCTCAGCGGGACAATTGTCCGCGCGTGCCAAGCCTGCTAACATCTGCGACAATTACAGTCGGAGATATCCATGTCGCTTTACAGTGCAGGCGTCGAATACGGCATTCATTGCCTGACCTTTCTGGTGGGCAATGGCGGTGACAGTCGTGAAGCCAGCGTGCGCGACCTGGCCGAGCTGCAAGGCGTGCCGCTGGATTATCTGGCGAAGATTTTCACCAAACTGGCGAAAGCCAAACTGGTGCTGGCCACTGGCGGCATCAAGGGCGGGTTTTCACTGGCGCGGCCGGCGGATGAAATCACCCTGCTCGATATCGTCAATGCTATCGATGGGCGCAAGAATATTTTCGAGTGCCGGGATATTCGCGGGCGTTGCGCACTGTTCGATGGCTCCCCGCCGGAATGGGCACTGGACGGCACCTGCTCGATTCACGCGGCAATGATGACCGCGCAAAAACGCATGGAAGAAGCGCTGGCTCAGCAAACCATTCTCGACATCGCGCGCAAGGTCGGGCGCAAGGCGCCGCCGGAGTTCAACGGCCAGATAGAAGACTGGATTCAAGATCGACGCGAAAAGAAAATCGGCGGTGGCAGTATCCCGTTGACCGATATTTCCGACTGAACAGGCACAAAAAAAGCAGAAACCAATCAACCGGTTTCTGCTTTTTCATGTGTACGGTCTAGCGGTTACAGGCAATCACGAACCGCCTTGCGCAGCGAGGCCGACTTGGCCCATGGCGGCCCCTGATACAGCGAGACCCGGCTGCCATCCTTGTACTTCACGATATCCAGGATTTCGTCAGCCGTGATAATGCTCGGCGCCTTGATGCGATAGCCGTTGGAAATGCCGATCTGCGAAGTCTTCGGGACATCCTTTTGCCACAACGGCAACAGGCATGCGGCGTATTCCTTGGGAGCCTTGCCGCTGGTTTTGCTAATGTTCGGCTCGCCTGGAACCAGGGAGGCTGGCAACGAACAACCGGCCAACGCTGCAAGCAGCATTCCCCCGATCAACATCCGCATGGTGAATCCTTCATCTGAAAAAAAACGCGAATGTACCTTGTAACGGATCGGACATCCATCAGAACACAGTGTCTTTAACCCTCGGAACCTTGGCCTGCATCATCCCTTGCGTTGAGAAAAGTCACCCAGCGCTCGTGCGCGTCGTGCTGCCACTGCGTCACGCGCTCCCATTCCGGGCCGTTCAATTGATGCGCGCTGATCAGCTTCATCATCTCGGTAGTCGCTGCATCCATGTCAATCACCAACTCGTGGGCATGGAATCTGAAATCATCCGTCGTGGTCATGGGCGCTGCCTCGTCAAGTCGGTCACTCCAATACGACACCCATTCGCGCTTGCAGCCCACTCGCCCCGACCAGCGGCATGCAAATCATCCCTGTTCAGCAGCGCTGACGGACGAGTCTTGCGCCGAACCCGGAAAATGCGACTAGTATTTTCTACCGGGAATGTTCTGGAGATGATCATGCGGCTCAACCAAGACGAACACGAACTTCAACGCGACCTGCAGAGCGTTGCATCGGATCTGCGCTGGTCAGCGGTGGAACTCAAGCGTATCGCTGACCAGTTGCGCAAGTCCGGCAACGAAGCGGACGCTCAGGCGGTGCTCAGATCCTGCGAAATACTGCAGAGCGATGAGGAACGTTTGCAACTGTATGCCATGGAAGTGAAGACCCGCGCCATCAGCCGCACCAAGGTGCATTGAGTCTCGACCGCACAGCCAGAGCCCCGGACTGCCGGGGCTTTTTTATGGCAGGCACTTTTAATCGAAAGGCCCCTATGCTCAACGTTAGCTGACTGGCACTTTTCAGCCTGATCAGCGCTCTGAAATCTTGAGGAACCTCTGCGTCCACGCACGGCTCGAACGTTGCAGTTTCATGACCGTTTTATGGCACAAGCAATCGGGTAACCAATGAAACAGAGAGCCACGGTCATCTGCGAACAGGATCGGCACATCCTCCTGGTGCGCAAACCCCGATGTCGCTGGGCCTTGCCGGGAGGCAAAGTCGAGCCTGGAGAAACCTGCGCACAAGCCGCCATCCGTGAATTGCAGGAAGAAACCGGACTCAACGCCGAGCAAGTGCTGTACTTGATGGATGTGCACAGCAGCGACACACGCCATCACGTCTACGAGGCGTCGGTGCTGAACATCGACGAGATGCGCCCGCAGAACGAAATTGTCGACTGTGTCTGGCATCCGCTGGACGCAGTACAGAACATGAAAACCAGCGAAGTCACGTTGCGCATCGTGCGCGCCTTCCAGCGCAGGCTTTAAAGTCCTAACCGGCGAACGCCCGGCGCCCGGCACTCATTTCAGTGCGCAACTCACCAATGAAGTTGGAAATGTCACGAATGGTGACCAAGTGTTCCGGCGACACTCCATTGAGCAGCAAATCGACCCGCCCGCTGTCCGGTTCATAAACCTTGATTTGCAGCAGCCCCTGCGCGGTTTCCGTGCAGTCGCAATTCAGCGGCGAAAAGCCGGACTGGACGATGCGGCAGATGTCGGCGATGGCAAGCATGGGTGGACGCCTCGCAGGCGATGGGGGCGGTTGACCGATTGAGCATAGATGAGCTTTTGTCGCCCCGCTGCTGCCGTACCCGACGGAAAATGCCAACCGCTTCACATCTCTCAGTGGCTGTCGCTGTCCCAGATCCAGTTCCACAGGCCCGGCAGTTGCATCGGCTCGGAACTCTGCTGCACCGTACGCGCCAGCGCGGCTTTTTCCAGCGCGGCGTGATCGTCGTAGAACGGCTTGACGGCCAGATGCACACCAGTAGCCGCCGCGCTGTCGAGCAGAATTTGCAAGTACTCGCGGGTGTGGCGTGCGGTGTAGCGATTCAGATCATGGAAAGTCACCACCACCGGAATTGCCCCGTCCACCGTCGGCAATTCGCCGTTGGCAATCTGCTCGCGCACTTGCGACAGCTGTAAAAGCATGTTCGCCCGACGCCGTGGGCTGGCATTGAAACCCCAGATTTTGCCGTCATTCGCGCTGACGTCGGTCAGCAACACACGCAGCCCATGCCGCTGATAAGCGGCGAAGGTGCGCTTGTCGTAATTCCAGAATGGCGGGCGCAGCAGCGTCGGTGGCGCACCCGTAATCGCCGCGATATCGGCAGTGCCATTGCTCAGCGACTCTTCCAGCTCCTGTGGATTCAGCGAACGGTGATTGGTGTGCCAGTGGGTCGCAGTGTGGAAACCGAGAATGTGCCCTTCAGCATGTTCGCGCTGCATGACTTCGCGACCGATGTCGCTGTTGCCGGCCCGCGGTGCACGTGTCTGGACGAAAAATACTGCTTTGATGTCCGCTTGCACCGGATTGGTTTTCAGACTGTCGAGCACCGTCAGCGTCGGGTTGAACAGGCTCGAAGCACTGGGGCCGTCATCGAATGTCAGCACAAAGCGCACCGGCGCCTGGGTCTTGAGCCGGGTTGCGGTTGGCGCCGTCAGTTCGATCGGTGCCGCGATGCAGCCGGCCAGTCCGGATGCGATGGCGGCTGCACAGAGAAGTTTGAGTCCGCGAGTCATGGTTTGCCTCGAGTCCGACCGTTCCAGTCATGTTGTCGAATGGCAAAACTCCCTCGCCGTTGCTGCCTCTCTCGGCCCGTTGATGCGCGCTGAGGTTGGACAAGATTACACAGGGATTGAATGCGGCGCTCGTTCATTGGCACTCAACACCGTCGTCGGCAAGGACTGAAAGCGCCAACTAAGCTCAAACCTTCAGGCAGTTTTGCCAGAGGCTCGGCCATGTGCGGACGACTCACGCAGTACCGGGGCATTCACGATTTTGTGGCGGTGTTGAGCATTCCCGATGCGCTGACCAACCATGTCGGCGATGCGCCGCTGGCGCGCTATAACGCTGCGCCCACCACGCAATTGGCAGTGCTGCATCAACACGCACAGCAATTGCACGCCGACAATTTGCGCTGGGGCTGGCGTCCGCACTGGGCCAGGGATCGCGCCGCGCCGATCAACGCGCGGGTCGAGAAAGTCGCGCATGGCGTGTTCTTCCGGGCGATCTGGCAACGGCGACTGATTGTGCCAGTCGACAATTGGTTCGAATGGGTCGATTCCGACGATGGCCGGCAACCGTGGCTGATTCGTCGGGCGGATCAGCAGCCGGTTTTCTGTGCCGGTATTGGCCAGTTTCCTGCTCCGGGAGAGCCCCCAAGAGAAGACGACGGCTGCGTGATCATCACCGCTGACAGCGCTGGCGGCATGCTCGACATTCATGATCGGCGGCCGATTGTGTTGTCCGCAGAACTCGCGCGCGAGTGGCTCGATCCGGCGACACCCGCACCACGAGCCGAACAAATGCTGCTGTTCGAAGGCGAGCCGAGCGAGACGTTCGAGTGGTACAAAGTCAGCAAAGCGGTTGGCAATACGCGCAATCAAGGACCACATCTGATTGAGCCAGTGGCCTAAATAAACCCCGCCGTCAGACGTTCTCCAGACAGGTGATTCAGGCGCGTTACAGCTGCTGTTCCAGTAAAGAAACAGGATCAACAAAACAGCCGTTTGACTGAATGCACCGCCCGTCTGACATTTCGATCGTCATACATACATTTACAAACACTACGGATAGCATGCGCGCCGCATTTCCATTTGGCATACCAGTTGACCAAAGAGTCAACAAACAAGGAAATTTCCCTACAACTTGTACAAGCCTTGCAGAGAACTAAGTTGCGCGACGATTTTGCAATCAAACAGGTCAGCGGCCTGGAGTGTGTCCATCTGTCGACGACAGAACGCTTTCAACTCGACTGTTTTATCCGCCACTACATCAAGACCCGAAACCTGAGTGCCGTGCCCGATATCGACCGCATCCTGCGCACTACCCTCGAAAGCTATCCGTGCCATCCGCCGGTAATGGTCAACGAGCTGAATGCGTGGATCGACAAGACCTTGGGTTATCGGGCTGAGCACCCCGATTTCACGCAGTTGGACGGTCTCTGATACAACAATGAAGCCCTGCACAAGCAGGGCTTTTTTGTGCCAAGTGGTTTGCTGACTCGGGGTCAGCCACAGAAAAAATCCCCAGCCATGCGCCGCCTGGCCGAGTAACATTGCAACCATTCAAACTCGCGTCAGGGAGACGACATGCTTTATCGAATTGCCGCCGACGGGCTGGTGCTGTTCCACTTGCTGTTCATTCTGTTTGTGCTCTTCGGCGGGCTGCTGGTGCTGAAGTGGCCGAAGCTGATCTGGCTGCATTTGCCAGCGGCTGCCTGGGGTGTAGCGGTCGAGGTGTTGCACCTGACCTGCCCGCTGACCTACTGGGAAAACCTGATGCGCCACGCCGCCGGGCAAACCGAATACGCCGGCGGGTTCATCGAGCACTACGTGTGGCCGATCATCTATCCCGCCGGGCTGACCCCGCAGATTCAAATGGCATTGGGCAGCGTGGTACTGGTGATCAACCTTCTGGTCTACGGGCGCCTGATCCGCCGCTGGAAACTGCGCCGCGCCGCGCGGATTCCATTCTAGACCGACTTCGCCTTCAACGCTTCCAGCCAGGCCGGATCGAGTCGGGTCTGTGCTGGATCAAGCCCCATCTCTTGCATTCGCAGTTTGTGCTGCTCGACTTCGCGGTGCAATTGCGCGTGATCACTGGAGTTGGCGTCCAGTTCATGCATCTGCGTCAGACCCAGGTGATAGAAGCGCAATACTTTCATCGCCGTCGGATCAGCCTTCTCAACCGCTGCCGTCACTTGATGCATGACGTTGGTCACGCTCATCAGATTGCGCTTGAGGCGCCAGCCGTACACCGCCGGGGCCATCCAGGTCTGGTTCCAGAAGCGTCCGCGCAACAGACCCGCGGTTAGCAGAAACGCCGCAAACACCCCGCCGACATTGAAGCGCAGGTTATCCCCGCCCGGCTCGCCGAACAGCGCAACCGCCGCCGTGGAAAACGACATCGCCAGCACCATGAACAGCACCGCAATGATCAGCGTGCTGCGCCGGGTTTGCTGGCGATAAGTGATGGCATCGATCGGCTGAATCTCGAACATCGTGACAGGCTTCCATGGCTTGAAATAAAAAGAGGCCGGCGCATTATCGCCTCTGAGGCGGATTTAGCTATGCTGGAGCTCCTTTTCATCTTTTCAATGTCCAACGGGGACATGGCGGTACTGCGCAGATCGTGCCATCTTCATTCATGGATACACACTATTCGGATGCCATTGGCCACGCCGGCAATGACATCGTTTTAAGGATCATTGCATGACCCAACGACACGTAATCAATGCCTCGGTCAGCCCGAAGGGCAGCCTCGAAACCCTGTCTCAACGTGAAGTTCAGCAACTGAGCGAAACCGGATCCGGCAGCAGCTACACCCTCTTCCGCCAGTGCGCCCTGGCCATCCTCAACACTGGCGCGCATGTCGACAACGCGAAAACCATTCTGGAAGCCTACAAGGACTTCGAAATCCGCATTCACCAGCAGGACCGCGGCGTACGCCTGGAACTGCTGAACGCCCCGGCCGACGCATTCGTCGACGGCGAAATGATTGCCAGCACCCGCGAGATGCTGTTCAGCGCCCTGCGCGACATCGTCTACACCGAGAACGAACTTGGCAGCCAACGCATCGACCTGAGCAATTCCCAGGGCATCAGCGACTACGTTTTCCAGCTGCTGCGCAACGCGCGCACCTTGCGCCCAAGCGTCGAGCCGAAAATCGTCGTGTGCTGGGGTGGCCACTCGATCAACACTGAAGAATACAAGTACACCAAGAAAGTCGGCCACGAACTGGGCCTGCGCAGCCTCGACATCTGCACCGGCTGCGGCCCGGGCGTGATGAAAGGCCCGATGAAAGGCGCGACCATCGCCCACGCCAAACAGCGCATTCACGGCGGGCGCTATCTTGGTTTGACCGAGCCGGGCATCATCGCCGCCGAAGCGCCGAACCCGATCGTCAATGAACTGGTGATCCTGCCGGACATCGAAAAACGCCTGGAAGCCTTCGTGCGCGTCGGTCACGGCATCATCATCTTCCCGGGCGGCGCCGGTACTGCCGAAGAGTTCTTGTACCTGCTGGGCATCCTGATGCACCCGGACAACGCCGGTCTGCCGTTCCCGGTGATCCTGACCGGGCCGAAACATGCCGCGCCTTATCTGGAGCAGCTCGACGCCTTCGTCGTCGCGACATTGGGCGAATCGGCCAAGAAGCACTACGAAATCATCATCGACGACCCGGCCCAGGTGGCGCGGCAGATGACGCAAGGCCTGAAAGAAGTGAAACAGTTCCGCCGCGAGCGCAACGACGCGTTCCACTTCAACTGGCTGTTGAAGATCGACGAAGGCTTCCAGCGCCCGTTCGATCCGACCCACGAAAACATGGCCAACCTCAAACTGCACCGCGACCAGCCACCGCATGAACTGGCAGCCAACCTGCGCCGCGCGTTCTCCGGGATCGTGGCTGGCAACGTCAAGGACATGGGCATCCGCCTGATCGAGCAACACGGGCCGTACCAGATCCGTGGCGAAGCGGCGATCATGCAGCCGCTGGATGCGCTGCTCAAAGCCTTCGTCGCGCAGCACCGGATGAAACTGCCGGGCGGCGCGGCGTATGTGCCGTGCTATCAAGTGGTGGCGTAACTTTTCCGACCAGGATCGGCCAAGGCGTTGACCGCACATCAACGCCTTCGATAACGACTATGCGCAAGGGTGTTTTTTCATCTCGACGCTCCAGCCATAGAGTGGGCTCCATCTTCTCCCCACCCTTTGGAGCAACATCATGAAAGACATCATTGCCCTGGGCTTCATCGTTTCGCTGATCGGCGCCACCTCGGCCATCGCCGCCCCACACGCCAGCGCCCCCGTGATTGCAGCTGCAACTATTGGCCAGTCCGGTACCTTGAATGTCGACACCGTCGGCATCGACACCGAACGCAAAGGCAGCGTCAACCTGCAACAGAACGCTGAGCAAACCAAACTGTACGTCGCGGAAAACCGCCCTGAGTTCGGTTCCAAATATCAGCGCTACTGAGTCAATAGCTTGAACTGCCAGAAAAAACCAACCCCGCCGATGCGGGGTTTGTTGTATTTGCGCTTCAGCGAATCAGGCGTGCGGCCAGTGCTTTGGCCTGTGCGGCCACATCCGTCACAGCGGTGCTTTCCCACCACATGCCGCGTAATGGCGGGCCAATGGCGAACAATCGGCTGGCGGCTTTTCCGTTGGCATCGACAACCGCGCCATCAACCGCCGCCGCAATTCCCAGCGCCAATGGCCCCGGTTGCACCAGTCCGCGAGCCAGCAATTGCTGCGGTAATGGTCGTGCGACGCGGCGCCAGTCGTATTCGATACCACTGGAGTTGATCAGCGCGGCGCCTTGAACCACGCAAGTTTCAGTCTCGCCGCGACGACGGATGTGGATACTCACGCCGTCCGCCGATGCCGGCTCCAGGCATTTGTAGGAAGCAGCTTGAATTCGCAATCGGTCCTCAACATGCAGACGCTCGACCAGCTCGGCACTCAGCGGTGGCGAACGATGGTGATGGCTTTCCCACCACGGCCGCACGTGCCGTACGAATTGTCGACGCTGCACGTCAGTCGCCTGGCTCCACAACCGACCGATATGCGCACGCACGGTGTCCAGCGGCGCTTGCCAGTCGATGCCTTGGGCAAGCGCGTCCCGGCAATGCCGACGCAGCTCGCGCAACAACTGGCGTGGGGAACGGATGCCGTGATCTTCAGCGAGGAAATCCGCCCATGCCGGTGGTTGCCGACGTACATGTGGCAACAGGCCGTGGCGTGAAAACACTTCAATCGGCCCGCGATGCCCGGCCTGCTCCAGCGAGACCACCGCATCGACCATGGTCAGTCCGGAACCGATGATCAGCACCGTCGATTGCGGGTCGAGCTGGCGCATGGCGTCGACATCCCAAGGATCGAGCGCGGCGGCGTTGAGGCCGCTGGATTGTGTTTGCGGCGTGCGCGCGGCGGGGAACATTCCGGTGGCGAGTACTGCTTGGGCACCTTGTAATTGCTGACCATCGCTCAAGGTGATCTGAACTGCGTCGGCGGTCGTTTGCAAATCCACCACTTCGGCGCGCACATGCTCGACTGTTGAACCGTTGGCAGCGCCAACCTGCCGCGCCTCAGCCAGACGCTGCTGCACATAGACACCAAACAGTCCACGCGGCGGGAACAGTTCGCTGATCGGCACGTGTTGCTGATCCGACTCTGGCCAGCCGCCAGCGGCAATGTGCGCGGTCAGCCAGTGGGTCAGGTCATCGGCGTTGTCCGGATCGACGCTCATACGGGCCGCGTTGCCATTCAGTGTGTGGCCCAACTCCACGGCGCTGTAGGCTTCACCGCGTCCCAGCTCGGCGCGCGGTTCGATGATCAGGATTTGCCGCCGACCGGGTAGCCGCAGCAGCTGCGCCGCAAGCAGGGTGCCGCTGAGGCCACCGCCGATGATCAGGATGTCGGCGTGGCGAAATACTGCGTCTGCGGTTTGGCTCATGCCTTTCTCGCTGTTCAGTGTTGGCTCAATCAATCAGACCACGACATTACGCACAAACCGCGCCGCGACCTCGCCGTCGTTGCGATAGGAATGCGGCTGATTGCTGGCGAACATGTAGAACTCGCCCGCGGCGATGTGCTGCGGTTGATCGCCGAGCATCAGGGTCAAGCAACCCTCGAAGACAAAAATCTGCTCGCTCCAGCCTTCGGCGTCCGGTTGTGAGGGATAGATTTCGCCCGGTTGCAGGCACCATTCCCACTGTTCGACCGCGCGAGTGGCGACGGCTTTGGACAGCAGAACGGCTTTGCTGCCGGGAATACTGCCGGCCCAAGCCACTTCATTGATGCGCCCGGGATCGCGATTGTCCGGGGCCTGGATCAGATCGCTGAAGGCTACGTCGAGTGCTTCGGCGACCCGGTCGAGAGTGGTCAGGCTGACGTTTTTCTCGCCGGCCTCAATTGCCACCAGCATCCGCCGACTGACCCCGGATTTCTCCGCCAGGGTGGTCTGGCTCATGTCGGCGGCATGCCGCAGGCGCCGCACGTTCTGGCTGACGTGCTGCAAGACCGAGGCGCGTTGAACAGAATCTTTGTGCACTATATTGCTCACTGGCTGGGGTTGGGCAGTATACTGCGCAACATTTGGCGCATTGTGCGTCGCCTCTGCAAAAGTGCGCAAGTTCATGACGACAGCCAGCTCCTCTCATTTCTCTCGTTTCAGCAAAGCCGAGTGCGTGCTGGTATTGATCACCATGGTCTGGGGCGGCACCTTTTTGCTGGTGCAGCACGCGATGACCGTCAGCGGCCCGATGTTTTTTGTCGGGCTGCGCTTTGCTGCAGCAGCGAGCATCGTCGCGCTGTTTTCGTGGAAACACCTGCGCGAACTGACGCTGTTCGAATTCAAGGCCGGCGCCTTTATCGGGGTGGCGATCATGCTCGGTTATGGCTTGCAGACGGTTGGCTTGCAAACCATCCCGAGCAGTCAGTCGGCGTTCATCACCGCGCTGTACGTGCCGTTCGTGCCACTGCTGCAATGGCTGATGCTGGGGCGGCGTCCGGGGTTGATGCCGAGCATCGGCATCATGCTGGCGTTTACCGGGTTGATGTTGTTGTCGGGGCCGTCCGGTGCTGCGCTGAATTTCAGCCCCGGTGAAATCGCCACGCTGATCAGCGCCATCGCGATTGCCGCCGAAATCATCCTGATCAGCAACTATGCCGGGCAAGTCGACGTGCGCCGGGTGACCGTGGTGCAACTGGGCGTAACCGCAGTGCTGGCGTTTCTGATGGTGGTGCCGACTGGTGAAGTGCTTCCGGATTTCTCCTGGCTGCTGTTGTGCAGCGCGCTGGGGCTGGGCGCAGCGAGTGCGGCGATTCAAGTGGCGATGAACTGGGCGCAGAAAAGTGTCTCGCCGACCCGAGCCACGTTGATCTATGCCGGCGAACCGGTGTGGGCCGGAATCGTCGGACGGCTTGCCGGGGAACGGCTGCCGGCAATTGCGCTGGTAGGTGCGGGGCTGATTGTGGCGGCGGTGATTGTCAGTGAGCTGAAGACCAAGGGTAAGGTTGTCGCGGACAGCGAAGAAGATCTGAGTCGTGAAACCGAGCAATAAACGCGCCGTTGAAACAATGTGAACCAACCATTTCGAGACTACTTTGTAGGATTCTGAGACATCCTCGCGTTTGGCGATCCGGGAGCTGGCACGTATGATGCTTCACAAACTTCCGCAGATTAGAAGCCTATGTCCCTGATAGTTCTACTGCTTCTGCCTTTTGTGGGCAGCTGTCTGGCAGCGGTGCTGCCGCACAACGCGCGTAACGCTGAATCCCTGTTGGCCGGATTGGTCGCCCTGATCGGCACCGTTTCGGTTGCAATGATGTACCCGCAAATCGCCAATGGCGGTGTAATCCGCGAAGAGTTCGTCTGGTTGCCCAGCCTGGGCCTGAACTTCGTTTTGCGCATGGACGGCTTCGCCTGGCTGTTCTCGATGCTGGTGCTCGGCATCGGCACCCTCGTCTCTTTGTATGCGCGTTATTACATGTCGCCGGATGACCCGGTGCCGCGTTTTTTCGCGTTTTTTCTGGCGTTCATGGGCGCGATGCTCGGGCTGGTGATCTCCGGCAACCTGATCCAGATCGTATTTTTCTGGGAGCTGACCAGCCTCTTCTCGTTCCTGTTGATCGGTTACTGGCACCATCGCCACGATGCCCGCCGTGGCGCGTACATGGCGCTGATGGTCACCGGTGCGGGAGGATTATGCCTGCTGGCGGGGGTCATGATTCTCGGCCATGTGGTTGGCAGCTATGACCTCGACAAGGTCCTGGCCGCCGGCGATCTGATTCGCGCACATGCCCTCTACCCTGTTCTCCTACCTCTGATTCTTATTGGCGCATTGAGCAAAAGTGCGCAGTTCCCCTTCCACTTCTGGCTGCCCCACGCCATGGCGGCGCCAACTCCGGTTTCGGCTTATCTGCACTCGGCGACCATGGTCAAGGCCGGGGTGTTCCTGCTTGCGCGTTTGTGGCCGTCACTGTCCGGCAGTGAAGAATGGTTCTACATCGTCAGTGGCGCGGGGGCCTGTACGCTGTTGCTCGGCGCGTATTGCGCGATGTTCCAGAACGACCTTAAAGGCTTGCTGGCCTACTCGACCATCAGCCATCTCGGCCTGATTACTTTGCTGCTGGGTCTGAACAGCCCGCTGGCCGCTGTGGCTGCGGTGTTCCACATCCTCAACCACGCGACCTTCAAAGCTTCGCTGTTCATGGCTGCCGGGATCATCGACCACGAAAGTGGCACCCGCGACATCCGCAAGCTTAACGGTCTGTTCAAACTGATTCCGTTCACCGCGACGCTGGCGATGGTCGCCAGCGCCTCGATGGCCGGAGTGCCGCTGCTCAACGGTTTCCTGTCGAAAGAGATGTTCTTCGCCGAGACCGTGTTCATCAACGCCACGGCGTGGGTGGAAATGACCCTGCCTATCGTTGCGACCATCGCCGGCATGTTCAGCGTTGCCTACTCGCTGCGCTTCACTGTCGATGTGTTCTTCGGCCCGACTGCCACCGACCTGCCGCACACACCGCACGAACCACCACGCTGGATGCGTGCGCCGGTGGAACTGCTGGTGTTCACCTGTCTGCTGGTGGGGATTTTCCCGGCGCAGATCGTCGGCCCGCTGCTCGCCGCGGCCGCGCTGCCAGTGGTTGGCGGCGTGCTGCCTGAATACAGTCTGGCGATCTGGCACGGCTTGAATGCGCCGATGATCATGAGCCTGATCGCCATGTCCGGCGGTATCGTCCTGTACCTGTTGCTGCGCAAACAGCTCAAACTCGGGCGCTTCAAGTACCCGCCGCTGGCGGGGCGCCTCAACGGCAAGCGCATGTTCGAGCGCAGTCTGGTAGTGATGATGCGTCTGGCCCGTCGTCTGGAACGGCGGATCGGCACCAAACGCCTGCAATCGCAGTTGTTCCTGATGGTGCTGGCGGCGGTGCTCGCCGGGCTGATCCCGATGCTGCACAGTAGCCTGAGCTGGGGCGACCGGCCGAAGATCCCCGGTTCCATTGTGTTCGTGACCTTGTGGCTGCTGGCGATTGCCTGCGCCCTCGGTGCCGCGTGGCAAGCCAAGTACCACCGTCTCGCCGCCCTGACCATGGTCAGTGTTTGCGGGCTGATGACTTGCGTGACTTTCGTCTGGTTCTCCGCGCCGGATCTGGCCTTGACGCAACTGGTGGTCGAAGTGGTGACCACCGTGCTGATCCTGCTCGGCCTGCGCTGGCTGCCGCGACGTATCGAGGAAGTCTCGCCATTGCCGAGCAGCGTGCGCAGGGCCAAGGTCCGACGTCTGCGTGACTTGCTGCTGTCGATTGCGGTCGGTGGCGGCATGGCGCTGCTGTCGTACGCGATGCTCACCCGGCAGACGCCGAACGATATTTCCTCGTTCTACCTCAGCCGCGCTCTGCCGGAAGGTGGCGGCAGCAACGTGGTCAACGTGATGCTGGTGGATTTCCGTGGTTTCGACACCCTCGGCGAAATCACCGTACTGGTGGCGGTGGCGCTGACCGTATTCGCCCTGCTCCGGCGTTTCCGCCCACCGAAAGAAAGCCTGCAACTGCCAGCCCAGCAACGCCTGCTCGCACCGGACGTGGTCACCGACCTGGTCAACCCGCGTTCGGCCAGCGACACCGCGCTCGGTTTCATGATGGTGCCGGGAGTGCTGGTGCGCCTGCTGCTGCCGATTGCACTGGTGGTGTCGTTCTACCTGTTCATGCGCGGGCACAATCAGCCGGGCGGCGGTTTCGTTGCCGGTCTGGTGATGTCGGTGGCGTTCATCCTGCAATATATGGTTGCCGGTACGCAGTGGGTCGAGGCGCAAATGAGCCTGCGTCCGCTGCGCTGGATGGGCACCGGTCTGCTGTTCGCCACGGCCACCGGCCTCGGCGCGATGGTCGCCGGGTATCCATTCCTGACCACGCACACCTGGCATTTCAGCTTGCCGATTCTGGGTGACATCCACGTCGCCAGTGCGCTGTTCTTCGACATCGGCGTGTATGGCGTGGTTGTCGGTTCGACATTATTGATCCTCACCGCCCTCGCCCACCAATCGGTGCGTGGTCACAAGACTGCATCCCTGCCCAAATCCGTCGCCACCAAAGGAGCCGTCTGATGGAAGAAGTCATCGCAATCGCCATCGGCGTACTCGCCGCGTCTGGCGTGTGGCTGATCCTGCGGCCACGGACGTTCCAGGTGGTGATGGGCCTGTGCCTGCTGTCTTACGGCGTCAACCTGTTCATCTTCAGCATGGGCAGCCTGTTTATCGGCAAAGAGCCGATCATCAAGGACGGCGTGCCGCAGGATTTGCTCAATTACACCGATCCGCTGCCGCAGGCCCTGGTACTCACCGCGATCGTGATCAGCTTCGCCATGACCGCGCTGTTCCTCGTGGTGCTGCTGGCCTCGCGTGGCTTGACCGGCACCGACCATGTAGACGGCCGGGAGCCTAAAGAATGATGGCGATGACCCACCTGATCGCCGCGCCGATTCTGCTGCCGCTGCTGACCGCCGCGATCATGCTGATGCTTGGTGAAAAGCACCGACCGCTGAAGGCCAAGATCAATCTGTTCTCCAGTCTGCTCGGCCTGTTCATTTCGGTGCTGCTGCTGCAATGGACCCAGACCACAGGCGTTCCCGGCTCCATCGGCGTGTACCTGCCGGGCAACTGGCAGGTGCCGTTCGGCATTGTGCTGGTGGTCGATCGACTGTCGGCGCTGATGCTGGTGCTGACCGGGATCATCGGCGTCAGCGCGCTGCTGTTCGCCATGGCACGCTGGGATGGCGCGGGGTCGAGTTTCCACGCGCTGTTCCAGATTCAGATGATGGGTTTGTACGGCGCGTTCCTGACGGCGGATCTGTTCAACCTGTTCGTGTTCTTTGAAGTGTTGCTCGCCGCGTCTTACGGCTTGTTACTGCACGGCTCGGGGCGCTCGCGGGTGTCGTCGGGGCTGCATTACATCTCGATCAACCTGCTGGCGTCGTCGCTGTTCCTGATCGGCGCGGCGCTGATTTACGGCGTGACCGGCACATTGAACATGGCCGATCTGGCGCTGAAGATTCCGCTGGTACCGGAAGCTGATCGTGGCTTGTTGCACGCCGGCGCAGGGATTCTGGCAGTAGCGTTCCTGGCCAAGGCCGGCATGTGGCCGCTGAATTTCTGGCTGGTGCCAGCCTATTCTTCGGCGAGTGCACCGGTGGCGGCGATGTTCGCGATCATGACCAAAGTCGGCGTCTATACCTTGCTGCGCTTGTGGACGCTGCTGTTCTCCGGCCAGGCCGGCGCATCGGCTTACTTTGGTGGCGACTGGCTGATCTACGGCGGTATGGCGACCATGGTTTGCGCGGGCGTGGCGATCATTGCCGCGCAGCGGCTGGAGCGCATGGCCAGCCTGAGCATTCTGGTGTCGGCGGGGATTCTGCTGTCGGCAGTGGGTTTCGCCCAACCGAAGCTGATCGGCGCGGCGCTGTTCTATCTGGTCAGCTCGACTCTGGCACTGAGTGCATTGTTCCTGCTGGCCGAGTTGATCGAGCGTTCGCGTTCGGCCAACGAAATCCCGCTGGAAGATGAAGGCGGTTACCTGCCGCGTCAACAGGAGTCGTTGCAACCGCCCAAAGGCATCAACCTCGACGACGAGCAGAAAGCCGTGGTTGGCCAGGTGATCCCGTGGACCATGGCGTTCCTCGGCCTGAGCTTCATTGCCTGCGCGCTGCTGATCATCGGCATGCCGCCGCTGTCCGGGTTTATCGGCAAGCTCAGCTTGATCGGCGCCCTGCTCAATCCTTTGGGTCTCGGTGCAGACGAGCCGATCTCGAATGCAGCGTGGGCGTTGCTGGCGCTGTTGATTCTCACGGGGCTGGGTTCGCTGATGGCGTTCTCCCGCCTGGGCATCCAGCGTTTCTGGACGCCTGAAGAGCGCCCATCGCCGCTGCTGCGCAAACTCGAATGCGCGCCGATCTTTCTGCTACTTGGTCTGAGCATCCTTCTGACCTTCAAGGCCGAGCCGCTGTTGCGCTACACCCAGGCAGCCGCCGATGCGCTGAATAATCCGCAGCAGTACGTGATGGCGGTGCTCGGCACCCGCGTGGTACCAAGTCCGGAAGCCAAAGCCGCGATGCTCGAGGTGCAGCCATGAAGCGTCTGTTTCCTGCACCATGGCTGTCGCTGGCTCTGTGGCTGCTGTGGCTGGTACTCAACGTGTCGATCAGCCCCGGCAACATCCTTCTGGGTGCCGTGCTGGGCTTCTGCGCGCCGTTGATGATGCGCAAGTTGCGCCCGCAACGGGTGCGCATCCGTCGCCCGGGCGTGATCCTGCGTCTGTTCCTGCTGGTCGGGCGCGACGTGATCGCTTCCAACCTTGCCGTGGCCTGGGGCGTACTCAATGCTGGTCGCCGCCCGCCGCGCTCGCGCTTCATCAAGGTGCCGCTGGATTTGCGTGATGCCAACGGTCTGGCGGCGCTGTCGATGATCACCACGGTGATTCCCGGCACCGTATGGTCGGAGCTGGCACTGGACCGCAGCATCTTGCTGTTGCACGTTTTCGATCTGGATGACGAGGCGCAATTCATCCAGCACTTCAAGGTCACTTACGAGCGACCGTTGATGGAGATTTTCGAATGAGCCCGCTGCTGTCGAACGCGATCCTGCTGACGCTGTTCCTGTTTTCTCTGGCCATGGTACTGACGCTGATCCGCCTGTTCAAAGGCCCATCCGCGCAGGATCGGGTACTGGCGCTGGATTATCTGTACATCGTCGCCATGCTGATGATGCTGACGCTGGGGATTCGTTATTCCAGTGACACCTACTTCGAAGCGGCGCTGCTGATCGCGCTGTTCGGCTTCGTCGGCTCGTTTGCCCTGGCGAAATTCCTCCTGCGTGGCGAGGTGATCGAATGAACGCGGAACTGTCTCTGTGGGTGGAAATTCCAGTGGCGATCCTGCTGGTACTCAGCGGTATTTTTGCGTTGCTCGGTGCGGTCGGTTTGTTGCGCATGAAGGATTACTTTCAGCGCATGCATCCGCCGGCGCTGGCTTCAACGATTGGCGCCTGGTGCGTGGCGCTGGCGTCGATCATCTGTTTTTCCGCGCTGAAGTCCGGCCCGGTTTTTCACGCGTGGCTGATTCCGATTCTGCTGTCGATCACCGTACCCGTGACCACGCTGCTGCTGGCGCGGGCGGCGTTGTTCCGCAAGCGCATGGCCGGCGACGACGTGCCGGCGGAAGTCAGTAGCCGGCGCACTGAAACCGGTAGCTAACCGGTCAAACCCAAGCCACCGCCAACAACCCGGCTCCCAACACCAGACACAATGGCGAGTAAACCCAAGTGTCGAGCCGGGCAAACCGCGAGCCTTTCACTTCTTTGAAAAACCCTACCAGATTCGAATCACCAATCGCCCGAGCAAACATCAACAGCGCTATCGCGCTGATCACCCATTGCAACGCCGAGTGATGCACCGGGGGCAACCACCACCCGACACGCAAACACACCAGCAGCGCAATCACCAATAACGCTGCCGCCACCAGAAACGTCATCCAGCCACGCGGCTTGAACGCCGGCCGCAACTTCGGCCCACCGCCCTCCACCGGAATGTGCGGCACCGCCGCCACTGCTGCCCACTGCCCACCCAGCGCCCAGTACACATGCACCAGACTGATTACCGCGAAAGTCGTCACCAGCCATTGAGCCAACACAAAGGTCATGGTCGAGAATCCTTGAAAGGGATTTGAACAAACTATCCTAGTCGGCTTTTTTTGATGTGCACGACCGGCCGGCAGTGGGGTAAAGTGCCGCCCCATGAAATTCTCCCGTTCCGATCGTTCACTACTGGCCTGGATGCTTTATTGCTGCGTCCTGTTCAACGTGTTCGCCTGCAGCATCGGTCACGGGCAAATGGTCGGCATGCAGCTCAACGGTATCGGCGGCCAGTTCTGCGCTGTCGACCCGAGCACTCAGGCGCCGCTCGCCAGCAATCCTTCTGAAGAACAATTGCCGACGCTGGCCAAGGCCTTTGGTTGTCCGCTGTGTTCCACCGGCGGCATGGGCCCGGCATTCAACTCCAGCCTGACCTTGGCGATCCTGCCGGAACAACACAGCCCGCCGCTGCCGCTGATTGTCAGCCCCGATCTGCCTGCCCGCTTCATCTGGCCTTCGGCCAACCCGCGCGCCCCGCCGCTTGCCTGAGTGTCTTTGCCTTTTTGATTTGTCAGCCCACTGCGCCAACGCGCGGCGTTCGCCTGTGCGCTGACTCCTAGACAAGCATTCAGGATTCAAACGATGAAACAACTTACCTTGCTGGCGAGCCTGTGCGGCTGCCTGTCCGTCAACGCCTGGGCGCAATCCGCCGTGGATCTGGCGCCAATCACCATTGATGGCGAATCCGCTGCTGAACCGGGTTTGAGCCTCGAGCAATCCAGCGGCATGGCCTCACGCCTCGGTCTTAGCGTTCGTGAGACCCCCGCCTCAGTCGCTATCGCCAACCGCAACGACATCGAACGCCATGGCGCGCAGAACTTTCAGGACGCCGCTAACACCCTGCCCGGGGTCAACGCCAGCGCCCCGCCGGGGTTTGGCGGGTTCGTTTCCTATCGCGGCTTCACCAGCAGTCAGATCACGCAGATGTTCAACGGCATCAACGTCTCCGGCGGACTGGCACGGCCCGTGGATTCGTGGATTTATGACCGGGTGGAACTGGTCGGCGGCCCGTCCTCGCTGATCAACGGCGCAGGCTCGGTGGGTGGTTCGCTCAACTACGTGACCAAACTCGCGACCCGGGAGGAGCAGGCCATCGAAGGCCGAATCAGCTACGGCACCTATGACACCACGGAAACCGCGTTCGGCCTGAATCATGCTCTCACCGAACCCGGCGCCGACGTACAGCACTACGCGCGCCTCGACGTCAGCCACAACACCAGCAACGGCTACATCGACCGCCAGGAGCGTGACGCATGGAGTGTCGCGTTCTCACTGCTCAGCGACCTGACGCCGAGCCTGTCGCACACCCTCGCCGTGGAATACCAGGATGAGCACGAGGACAGCCCGTACTGGGGCACCCCGGTACTGAATCCCAAGGCTGGCGAACTGAAGATCGACAAGCACAACCGCTTCAACAATTACAACGTCGAGGACGGGCGCTACGAGCAACGCACTATCTGGCTGCGCTCGATCATCGACTACCGCATCAACGACAGCACCACCCTGCGCAACACGCTGTATCACCTCGACAGCCAGCGCGATTACCGCAACCTCGAAACCTACCAATACAACGCCGACAACAGCGCGGTAAATCGCTCCACCGCCTACCAGGTTCGGCATCAGGGTGAACAGAACGGCAACCAGTTCGAACTGCGCCATGACAACACGCTGTTCGGCCTCGATACCACTTGGTCCGGCGGCTTCGAGTACAAGGTCAACCAGACCACCAACTCGCCACTCAACATCAAAGGTGCGAACAGTGTTGACCCGAACAACTATCGACCGGGGCATTTCTATGACATTCCCGGCACCAAACCAGGCTTCGTCAGCGACAAGACCAACGAGGTCACGACCAAAGCGTTGTTCGCCGAAAACCGCCTGGCATTGACCGACAAGCTGGCGTTGCTCACCGGCCTGCGCTACGACGACATCGACCTCGACGTGACTAACCACCGCACGGTGACCGCTGCCAACCCGCGCCATATGAAACGCAGCTGGGAGCCGGTAACCGGGCGCGTCGGTCTGACTTATCAATTCATTCCTTCAGCCAATGTGTATGTGCAATACAGCACCGCCGCCGAACAGCCGAACGGCACGCAGGACTTCGATGTTTCGACCGGCAAACAATGGGAAATCGGCAGCAAGTTCGACTACCTGAATGGACGTGGTTCGGCGACGGTTGCTGCTTACGCCATCGAGCGCAAGGACTTCGCCGTGACTGATCCACTGGATCCGACCAGCAGCATTCCAGTCGGCCAACAGACTTCGAAGGGGATCGAGATCGCCAGTTCGCTGCGCCTCACCGACAAATTGCTGGCAGAGGGCAATTTCGCCTGGGTCAATGCACAGTACGACGAATTCAACGAGAAGAACGCGGCTGGCGTGGTGGTTTCGCGCAAGGGCAATACACCGACCAACGTGCCGGATCGGGTTGGCAATCTGTGGCTGACCTACGACTTTTCGCCGAAGTGGCAAGGAGGGGTTGATGCGCGGTACGTGGCTTCGGTGTTTGCTGACAATGCCAACACCATGACCGTGCCGTCTTACACGTTGTTTGGCAGCTTCCTGAGCTACAAGGTGGATTCGCACACCACCGTGACTGGCCGGGTGCGCAACCTGACGAATGAGGTGTATGCCGAGTTTGCGCACGTATCGCCGGCGTATTACCTCGGGACACCGCGCACCTTCGAGCTAGCGGTACAAACCAGCTTCTAAAAAGCATCGCCAACAGGCTGGCTCCCACAGGGAAATACATTCCATTGTGGGAGCCAGCCTGCTGGCGATGAGGCCAGCGGCCTCACCTGCTATTTCAGATCAGCCGAAACCTTGTCCGCCACATCCTTCGGCACCCACGCCTGCCACACATCCGGATGCGCCTTCATGAACGCCACCGCTGCCTCGCGAGGCGCCGTGTGCTTTTCGCTCATCTCGGCCAGAGCCTTGTTCAACGGCTCAATCGGAAAATCGACCTTGCTGAAGAACTCTGCAATCTCCGGATGCTGCTTCTGAAACGGCGCAGACACGCCAATCGACAACTTCGACGCCAGCGAACGCGTTGGTTTCGGATTCGGGTTATCCGCATCGGTGAGCGTCTTCCACGCCTCGGCATCGAACGGCGGTTCTTCGAGTTGGATCAGTTTGAATTTACCGAGCAACGGCGTCGGCGACCAATAGTAGAACAGCACCGGTTTACCACGGCGGATCGATGAACTGATCTCGGCATCCAGCGCCGCGCCGGAACCACTGCGGAAATTGGTGAAGTCGTCTTGCAACCCGTACGCAGTCAGCTTCTGCTTGTTCACCACTTCCGAGGTCCAGCCAATCGGGCTGTTGAGGAAACGCCCCTTGTTCGGATTTTCCGGATCCTTGAACACGTCCTTGTACTTCTTCAGATCACTGACGCTGCGCAGATCCGGCGCCAGCGGCTTGATGCCCTTGGCCGGATCGCCCTTGATCACATATTCCGGCACCCACCAGCCTTCGGTCGCGCCCTTGACCGTATCACCAAGGCTGATGACTTTGCCCTCGGCTTCAGCCTTGACCCATACCGGGCTGCGCCCCGCCCACTCCTCGCCAATCACTTGAATGTCATTGTTGGCCAGCGCGGTTTCCAGGGTGATGGTGGTGCCCGGCAGCGTATCGGTCGGCAGGCCGTAGCCTTTCTCGACAATGATGCGCAGTACATCGGTGATCAGACTGCCGCTTTCCCAGTTCAGGTCGGCGAAGTGAATGGGCGCCGGCGCAGCATTCGCCGCTGGCACCACCGTCAACACGCCCAGCGTGGCCAGACAGGCAGCCAGCAACCGTCGAAATCCGTTCATGCTTTTGCACCTCGTGCTGTTCACAGCAATAGCAGGATGGCCTGACAGAAGACCGCAAGCCTCTGAATACTCAGTCAACTGACTGTAGACGAGGTTCCTGGTTTTTCCGGGGCATGCTGCGGACGAGGTTACGTTTCAGACTTTTCCTTCAAGCTTTGCAGCTCGCGTCTGACCATGCTGGCGTACTCCGCCGGCTGCAAGCTGTAGATCTGCGATGCGACCCAGCCAAGCCAGGCGCCCTGCATGTCGGCCTTGGCAGCAAACAGTCGCTGAGCTTCGACCCGGGCGCTGTCGAGATTCTGCAAATGGAAATCGGCGCGGCTCACTCGCTGGCCTTGAACGCGACGAGTTCACCCTTGCGCCACTTGGCCGCCTTGGCGGTCACGGCTTTCAAAGTCTTGGTCAGACCTTCCTGCAACTGCTCGTTTGCAGCGAACACGGTGACCACGCTGTGGCCTTCCTTGAACAGGATCGCTTGACCATCGGCAGTCGTGACAAAGGCGTAATCGCCCAGACCATAAACCGTCAGTTTGATCTCGCGAAAGCGCAGATCCAGCTTGCCGCCTTCACGGCTGGGCAGGACTGCCGCGCTGAAGTGATCACCGACCTTGAGCTTGAGACCCGGCTTGTCATCGACCACCAACGCCGACTCAGTGTCGATCTCGGCAACGTAAATGCCTTCGGCGTTTTGCTCGGTGATGTAAACAAAACGCGACTGGAACAGCTTGACCAGCTTTGCGCGCAAATCACCCAGCACGAACAAAGCATGCATATCGAGGTTACTGACTGCCAAAGAAACGTCCCCACACTTGAAAAGAGTGCCTGCGCGAAAAGCGCGCACGGCAGAAATAACGGCCAGGCCGACGGTGTTACCGAATCAATCAAATAAAAACCTGAACCGAGCAGAGTGCCGATTCATCGCGAGGTTCCCAAGACTACTGGA
Source organism: Pseudomonas sp. TWP3-2 (assembly GCF_049897765.1). Lineage (NCBI taxonomy): Bacteria > Pseudomonadati > Pseudomonadota > Gammaproteobacteria > Pseudomonadales > Pseudomonadaceae > Pseudomonas > Pseudomonas sp. TWP3-2. The sequence goes on from NZ_JAFCWW010000014.1 coordinate 110,632, forward strand.
ATGTCACTCGCGAAACCCACAAAGACGTTCTCCAAATGTTGAAGAACCGCGCTTCCATGCAGGCCAGAGAAACTGACTACAAACTTTAGGGAAAAAACTCAGTAAGAAAAGCACGTTTCCGACATATCGCAGGCAAAAAATTGCTTTAGATAACGCCATGCCGTCAACCGCTGTTGGCGATTCTAGAGCAGCGACGCTGTTCGCGACTACCCGTAACAGCCTGTAAATGCGGGCCAATCCATGAAAAGGACTTCATATGTGCACTCTGAGCCATCTGTTTTTGCCCGCAAACGCCCAAGCCAGCGCCCCTTTCACGATGCATATCGAAGGTTTGCAAGGGCTGCGCGCGGAGGATCAATGCGGTCAACCGCCCTTGTTTCAGGTGATTCCGGCCGGAATTGGTTTCTTTCATATCAAGGAAATTTCCACCGGACGTGTCAGAGGTTTCCGCGAAGATCACAACAAGGCTTGCGCTCTCGCCCGCGCGCTTGAATCGCGGATCGAACTCCTGGCCAGTGACCGCCTCAGATGAAAGAGAGATTGACCGCGCCACCCCGGCGTCTGCCAAAGGAGCACATGATGCAACTGCCTACTTATGATCTGAAGACCCTGTTCGATCAACTGGGACTGCCTTCTGAGGGCACCGCCATTGATGATTTCATCGAATCGCACCCGCTGGATGCCGAGACCAAATTGATCGATGCCGACTTCTGGACCCCGCAACAGGCTCAACTTCTCAAAGAGTGGTTACGGGCTGACGGTGAGGAGGCGATCGTAGTCGATGAGCTGAACGTGCGTCTGCACGACGGCAAATAACCGCGATCAGTGCAGGCTGTCGCCGACAGCGACCGCCGTGCACGGATTAATTGCAGTTCAAGCAACAATGCCTCAACGCGGCTTTTGCGGTTTGTAGCCCAGACGCAAACCGCCCCAGTGCCGGCCCTTGACCATGATCGGCACCGACAGGTCGTGCATCAGTTCGCCGGTATCGCGGGTGTAGGTCTGCAGCAGCACCGGTTGCTGATGACTGCCGCAACGAATGCCAGTGCGGTCAGCGAACTTGCGCTTGGTGCGATTGTTCACGCTATCGACCTGCGCATCGCCGGTCAGCGGCTGATTGAACAGCTGATTGTGTGTCGGCACATACCCCTGCTGCGTGCAGGCGATGGCGAATACCAGCCCCTCATGACGCGGCAGCAATGGTTCCTGAATCGCCGGCAACACCTGATCGGTGTAGCGGTCGAAGCGAGTCTGAAACTTCGGCGGTTGCGTGTTGGCAATCAGCTGATATTGACGATCAAACAAGTCCTCGAGGCTGACTCGCCCCTGATCCACATCAGCTTCAAACCGCGCTGTGATCTGGCTCGCGCCCTCAAGCGCCAAGTCATAAATGCGCTGGTGATAGTCATCCAGACCGACTTCAGCCAGGCGCTCGCTGATGGTTTCGGCCTGCCCTTCCATCTGCACCGCCGCCTCGGCCAGACGTCGGGTCTGTTGATCGCTGATCGCCAGATCGCTGCGCATCTGCTCGATGGCGATGAACAGACTGTCGAGTTGTTCGCGATTGGTCTCGGCACCACGGGCGATTTCGCTGACCTGACCTTCCACCCCTGCCGCCAGTAGCGCGATATTCTCCAGATGCTGGCCGGTGTGTTCGACCTGCTCGACACCGGTGTGCAGATCATCGGACAGTTGGCGGATCTGCTCGACCACTTGCGCGGTGCGCTTTTGAATGTCGGCAACCATCTCGCCCACTTCGCCAGTAGCCGTCGCCGTGCGCGCTGCCAGCCCACGGACTTCATCCGCCACCACCGCAAACCCGCGACCATGCTCACCGGCCCGCGCCGCTTCAATCGCGGCATTCAAGGCCAGCAGATTGGTCTGGCTGGCGATCGACTGAATCACCAAAGTCACGCGCTGGATGTCGTCACTGCGCTGGCTCAAGGCTTCGATCATTTCGCGACTGGCACTGGCACGCTGGCTGAGTTGATGCATCAGCGCAATGGAGCCAACCAACTCGGTTCGCCCTGCCGCACTGCTGTGATGCGCTTCGCTGGCAGCACTTAAAGCTTCACGGCTGAGCTGCGAAGTCGCCTGCTCGGTGGCGATCATCACTTCAGCGTTATTGACGATTTGCGCAGCGGCATCGAGTTGCGATTGCAGTTTTCCCGCCAGCTCCTTGACGGAAAACGCCACACCGGCAGCTGACAGAGCGTTATGACTGGTAGTGTAGGAAAGATCGCGCGTCAGCTCGGACATCGCACTACCGCTATCGGCAGATTGCACAGCGCGGTTCGCACGGGAGCGCAGGCGCGGCAGCCAGACAATCAGCACCGCCACCGGCATGCCGATATACAGCGACCAGCCACCCAGGGTCATCCCGGCCAGCAACAGCATCAGCGCGATGCTTTGCAGGGTCGGCGTCAGCCAGCGGTTTTTCGGCAAAAGCACTGGTGCAGGCAGAGCCCCAACCAGAGATCCATCTCTCGTCATCTTCGTCACCCCACGCTGTTCTCATTGTTGTGGCTGCATTAAGCGCCACTACAACGCCATTATCCATGATCCGTTAGTCGTGGGTCTGTGGCAGGTCAATACAACGGCGTGGTTTTTTGCGCACGAGCAAAAACAAGATCGCAGCCCCGGCGGCTCTTTGTGGGAGCTGCCGAAGGCTGCGATCTTGTTCAGACGACCCAAGTGTATGGGTCGCCGCAGAAATCAGGCCTGACGCTGGTGCTTGTCGATCTGCTCGTGACGCTCTTGAGCTTCGATGCAGTACTTGGTGGTCGGGCTGATCAGCAGGCGTTTCAGGCCGATGGCCTCGCCGCTGTCATCGCACCAGCCAAAGCTGTCTTCCTTGATACGCTCAAGGGCTTGCTCGAGCTGCGGCAGCATGCGCTGGTCGCGATCGATCGCGTTTACCAGCCAGGTGCGCTCTTCTTCAACCGATGCCGCGTCCGCAGGGTCAGCCGGGGTGTCCAGGCTTTCGATGGCGATACGGTTCTGCTCAATGCGCTCGTGGGTTTCGACTTTCATGTTCTGCAACAGCTCGCGGAAGAAAGCATGTTGCTCAGCATTCATGTAGTCATCTGCCGGCATGGCCAGCAACTTGTCCTTTGTCATTGATATCTCTATAAAAAAACGTGCATTAAGGCGAAATAGGGAGCGTTTCGGCGAACCGTGCCCGGTCGTCGAAAAGGCATCGTTTATTGCAAACGCCACCCGGCACTCAATTTACGAGGGGCGGCAGTCTAAGGCCCGATTGAGGCCTCAGCAACTGTAAATACAGGGAATTTGTCCGACAAAGCCCGGAAACTGCTCTGACGCAGGCCTGTTAGCGGTCATCGGAGTGCGTTTATAGCAAGAAATTCAGTCGAGCGGCTGTATATAGAAGACAAACGGCTGACGGCCGGCAGGTTTATCGCAAATATTTTGGCCATACGGCGCGTGCAGTGCATCGATTCAGCCGATGCGGCGATACACATTTTGTCTGCAGACGGCCTTTCGATTCCGCGCAGCCCGCCTATTCTCAAGGCCACCCCAGCGCTTCCCGGATTCAGCTAAAAGGATTTTCCATGTCCCGCCCCGATCAGCCGGCCAACGACGAGCACGCCCTCGCCAGCCCCCCGATCACCGCCCATCGCCTGCTGCAAAAGATCACCGAGGAATACGAAGCCCTGCCGCGTCAGCTCAAACGCGTCGCCAGCTACATGAGCCAGCAGAGCGACCGGATCATGGTCGACCGCATCAGCGACATCGCCCGTGAGTGCGAAGTGCACCCCTCGGCCATCGTGCGTTTCTCCCAGCGTTTCGGCTTCAGCGGTTTCAGCGAAATGCAGGCACTGTTCCGTGAGGCCTACACCGACAAAACTACCCCGGTGCAGAACTATCAGCAGCGCGTGCGCAGCATGATCGCCAACCAGTCGCAAAAATCCAGCGACGGCGACCTCGCCCGCGAATGCATCGGTGCCACCCTGTCGGGCATTGAAAGGCTGGGACTGGAACTCGACGACGCAGCGTTCGAGACAGCGGTCGATCTGATCGTCGGCGCCGACAACATCTACGTGATCGGCGTGCGCCGCTCCTTCGCCGTCGCCGACTACCTCGTTTACAACCTGCAACACACTAATAAGCGCATGCACCTCGTCTCGGGACTCGGTGGCAGCTATCGCGAGCAAATGCGCAGCGTGCGCGCGCAGGATCTGGTGATCGCCATCAGCTTCACGCCCTACGCCAGGGAGACCCAACACTGCCTGCGCTACGCCCGACAGCAACAGGCCAACACGCTGATCATCACCGACAGCAACCTGTCACCCGTGGCCAAAGCGGCGAACAGCGTGCTGCTGGTGAATGAAGGCAGCTCGTTTGCGTTTCGCTCGTTGAGCGCCACGTTGTGTTTGTGCCAGGCGCTGTTTATTGCGGTGGCGTATCGGTTGGGCTTGAAGGTCGAGGAGATTCACGAGCAGGTCGGCTTCGAAGACTGACAATTACCTCAGGCTCGGCTAGGTTATGTCTTTCCGGTTCGACTTGAAGGAACGCGTCATGAAACTGATCGGCATGCTCGACTCGCCCTACGTGCGCCGCGTGGCCATATCCGCCAAGTGTCTCGGCATCGAACTGGAGCATGACCCGGTGTCGGTGTTCCGCCATTTCGAACGCTTCCAGCAGATCAACCCGGTGGTCAAGGCGCCAACGCTGATTCTTGACGACGGCGAAGTGCTGATCGACTCGACGCTGATCCTCGACTATCTGGAAGCCCTGTCGGGCAAAAGCCTGTTGCCCGGCGACCTGAACCAGCGGGTAAAAGCCCTACGCCTGATCGGCCTGAGCCTCGCCGCCTGCGAAAAAGCCGTTCAGCTCTATTACGAACGCAACCTGCGTCCTGCCGATATTCAATATCAGCCGTGGGTCGAACGCGTTGAAGGCCAACTTGCCGCCGCGCTTACCGCTCTTGAGCATGAACTGGAAAAACAGCCGTTACCCACCGATGGCGCTCTTGAACAGGACGGCATCAGCCTCGCCGTCGCCTGGAGCTTCACCAACCTCGTGGTCCCAGATCAGATCGATACCGAACGCTTTCCGCGCATCGCCCAATACAGCGCTTACGCCGAAGGTGTAGAAGCATTCATCAGCACCCCGATGACCTGACCATGAGCGTAAACGGAACCGCAGCCCCGGCCCTGAAAGAAATCTTCAACGTCGAGCGGCTGCAACACATCGCCACGGAAACCAGCGCTGTGTACCCGGCGTTCAACGCCAAGGCATTTCTTGAGCATGCGAGTGATGGCCTGGCCGAACTCTCGGTGATGCAACGCATGGCCCGTGTCAGCGAAAGCCTGCACACGGTGCTGCCGCTGGATTACGAAGGTTCCCTCGAGGTCCTGCGCGCCCTCGCCCCTCGGCTGAACAGCGGATTCGTCAGCATGTGCTTGCCGCACTACGTGGCGAGCTATGGCGGGCATGCATTCGATACATCGATGCAAGCGTTGAAATACTTCACCGCGTTTGGATCGTCCGAATTTGCTGTGCGGTATTTTCTGCGCAGCGATCTGGAGCGGTCGCTGGAGCTTATGCATGACTGGGCGCGGGATGAAAATCACCACGTTCGGCGCCTGGCCAGTGAAGGCAGTCGCCCTCGCTTGCCGTGGTCATTTCGCCTGGACGCGGTGCAGGCAGATCCGAGTTTGGCAGCAGGAATTCTCGACCGGCTGAAGGCGGATGAGAGTTTGTATGTGCGCAAATCGGTGGCCAATCATTTGAATGACGTCACCAAGGTTCACCCCGACTGGGTGCTCGACACGGTTGAGGGATGGTCGCTGGAAAACAAACACACGGCGTGGATTGCCAAGCATGCGTTAAGAAGCTTGATCAAGCAGGGGAATTTGCGCGCTTTGACGGTGATGGGTGCGGGGGCGAAAGCTGAGGTCGAGTTGCTGGATGTACAGATAGCGCCGGCGGTGGTCCGGCTCGGGGAGTCGATTACGTTGTCGTTCGCGGTACGGTCGTTGGTGCCGGTGGATCAACGACTGGTGATTGATTATGCAATTGACTATGTGAAGGCTAACGGCAGCACTTCAGCGAAAGTGTTCAAGCTAAAGGCTCTGACTCTGCCGGCCTTCACGACGGACCGCGTACAGCGTCGTCAGGTGATCAAGGACTTCACCACACGTAAGCACCATGCAGGGCGGCACGCGATTCATGTGATGGTGAATGGAGAACGCTTGGCAAGCACTGCGGTTGAGATCATCACTGCATAAGGCTCAAACGTGGCGACTGATTGCGGCGCTCGATCTTGGAATTGCTCAATGCGCCCTCATAACAGTGCTTACACCGAACATTCCCGGGAGAAGCACACATCATGACTACTCAAACCGAAACTGCCATTCTTGCCGGCGGCTGCTTCTGGGGCATGCAGGACCTGCTGCGGCGCTATCCCGGCGTGCTGCAAACGCGCGTCGGCTACACCGGCGGCGATGTGCCGAATGCCACCTACCGCAACCACGGCAACCACGCCGAAGCCATCGAAATCGTCTTCGACCCCGCCGTGATCAGCTACCGACAGATTCTCGAGTTCTTCTTCCAGATCCACGACCCGAGCACCCCCAACCGTCAGGGCAACGACCGCGGCGCCAGCTACCGCTCGGCGATCTACTACCTCAACGAACAGCAACGCGACATCGCCGAGGACACCGCTGCCGACGTCGACGCTTCAAAGTTGTGGCCAGGTCGAGTGGTTACCGAGATCGAACCGGCAGGGCCGTTCTGGGAAGCGGAACCGGAGCATCAGGATTACCTGGAGCGTATTCCGAATGGGTATACGTGCCACTTTATTCGGCCGGAGTGGAAGTTGCCGAAGCGCGGTTGAGTGGTTGTTCGAGCAATTTGATGAGCCTGCCACAGCGTTCGCGGGTGGCAGCTTAAACGCTTGCCCCCAGCAACAACCCCTGCTCTGCTTCACACAATCCCACCACATAATCCCAAACTACCCGTAGTCGCACGGACTTGTGCAATTCGCGGCGTGTGCTGATCCAGTAGCTGCGCTCGATACCCTCATCTGGCAGCAACGCAACCAACTCCGGATCGGCCGCCGCCATGTAACACGGCAACACTGCGATCCCCAGACCCGAGCGCGCTGCTTGCTGTTGGGCAATCACACTGGTGCTGTGAAACACCACGCGCGGGTTGCGGCAGAAGCTGTTGAGAAACATCAGTTCCTGGCTGAACAGCAGGTCGTCGACATAGCCGATCCACGCATGACGCCCGAGGTCTTCGCGACTCACTAACGGTGGCGCACTGTCGAGGTAAGCGCGGCTCGCATAGAGCGCCAGTCGGTAATCGGTGAGTTTGCGCGTGACCAGCATGTCCGCCGCCGGGCGCTCAAGATGAATGCTGATTTCGGCTTCGCGGTTAAGGATGCTGACGAAGCGCGGCACCGCCACAAGCTCCACTTCCAGACCCGGATAGCGCTCGAACAATCCGGTCATGCGACTGGCGAGAAACATGATCCCGAGACCCTCAGTCACGCCGACCCGAATCTTGCCCAGCGGCGCGGTCGACTGGGTGATTTCTTCCTGAGCCAGCAACGCGACGTTTTCCATGGCCTCGGCATGCTTAAGCAGCGCCTCCCCTGCCGGGGTCATTTCATAGCCTTGGGCGTGCTGGACGAACAGCGCGGTGCCGAGACTTTTTTCGATGGCCTCGATGTGCCGCGCGACCGTGGCGTGGGTGGTGTTCAAGCGACGCGCGGCAGTGAGCAATCGGCCACTGCGTTGCAACTCGAGAAAAAACCGCAGGTCGTTCCAGTCGAACATCGCTTGTCCTTGTCAGCTATGGTCTGTGAACGCTGTCTGAAAACGCACAGCGGCTGCGCAAAAACTAACATTCTTTTGCCGAAAGCTAACAACTAGGATGACCGACAACAAAAACAATAAGTGAGGTCAGGGAATGCAGACTTCCCTCGATGAATTCGATTACATCGTGGTCGGCGCCGGGCCGGCCGGGTGTTTGCTGGCCAATCGGCTGTCGGCTGATGCGCAGCAGCGCGTTTTGTTGCTGGAGGCTGGCGGGCGCGATAACTATCCGTGGATTCACATCCCAGTGGGTTACCTGTTCTGCATCGGTAACCCCCGCACCGACTGGTGCTTCAAGACTGAACAACAACCGGGCCTGAATGGCCGCGCGCTGAGTTATCCGCGCGGCAAAGTGCTGGGCGGCTGTTCGTCGATCAACGGCATGATCTACATGCGTGGCCAGGCTGGCGACTATGACGGCTGGGCCGCCGAGGGCAATCCGGGCTGGGCCTGGAATGACGTGCTGCCGCTGTTTAAACAGAGTGAAAACCACTTCGCCGGAGCCGCTGAATTTCATGGCGACAAGGGTGAATGGCGGGTTGAGCGTCAGCGCCTGTCGTGGCCGATTCTTGATGCGTTCCGCAGCGCCGCCGAGCAAAGCGGCATCGCCAGCATCGACGACTTCAATCAGGGCGACAACGAGGGTTGCGGTTACTTTCAGGTCAATCAGAAGTCCGGGATCCGCTGGAATGCGGCGAAGGCGTTTTTGAAGCCGATTCGGCATCGGGCCAATCTCACGGTGTTGACCGATGTTGAAGTGGATCGGGTGCTGTTCGCGGACGGTCGCGCAGCAGCGGTCAGCGCCCGTTGGCAAGGTGCGGTCAGGAGCTTCAAAGCGCGCAAGGAGATTGTGTTGTGCGCCGGCTCCGTCGGCTCGCCGAGCATTTTGCAGCGTTCCGGGATCGGCCCGCGTTCACTGCTGGAGAAGCTCGGAATCGGCGTCGTGCATGAGTTGCCGGGGGTCGGCGGCAATCTGCAGGATCACCTGCAATTGCGCCTGATCTACAAACTGGAAAACGCGCGCACACTGAACCAGATTGCTGGCAGCGTGTGGGGCAAAATGGGCATGGGCCTGCGCTATCTGTATGACCGCAGCGGGCCGTTGTCGATGGCGCCGAGTCAGCTCGGCGCGTTTGCCCGCTCCGGGCCGGAGCAGACCTCGGCCAACCTTGAATACCACGTGCAGCCGCTGTCGCTGGAGCGCTTCGGCGAGCCGTTGCACAGCTTCCCGGCGTTCACCGCCTCGGTGTGTGATCTGCGTCCGCAGAGTCGGGGTCGGGTGGAGATTCGCTCGGCCAATCCGCAGGACCCACCGTTGATTCAGCCCAACTACTTGAGCCATCCCGAAGACCTGCGCGTGGCCGCCGATGCGATTCGTCTGACCCGGCGGATCGTCAGCGCGCCGGCGTTGCAAGCGTTCAAACCTGTGGAATATCTGCCCGGGGCGGACCTGCAAACCGAAGCGCAATTGCATGAAGCGGCGGCGGCGATTGGCACGACGATCTTCCATCCGGTCGGCACTTGTCGCATGGGCAATGACGCTGGCGCGGTGGTCGATGCGCAACTGCGGGTGCATGGCGTGCCCGGTCTGCGCATCGCCGATGCGTCGATCATGCCACGCATCACCTCGGGCAACACGTGTTCGCCTACGCTGATGATTGCCGAGAAGGCAGCGCAGCTGATTCTTAACCCTTTAACAGCTAACTCGGTCACTGTGGGAGCGGGCTTGCCCGCGATGACGGTATGACATTCAACATCGATGTTGGCTGATCAATCGCCATCGCTGGCAAGCCAGCTCCCACAAGGGATTCGCATCTGATTCACGGACACGCAACACCAGTGGAACAACAAAAACAATCACTGTGAGGGATACCGATATGTCAGAACATGTTCAGCCACTGGACGGCGTGCGCAGCGCCGAAACCAGTCCCGACACCCGCAAAGTCATCTTCGCCTCGTCCCTGGGGACGGTGTTCGAGTGGTATGACTTCTTTCTCTACGGCGCGTTAGCGGCGGTAATCAGCAAGCAGTTTTTCGCCGGGGTCAACGACACTACGGCGTTCATCTTCGCGCTGATGGCATTCGCCGCAGGCTTCATCGTGCGGCCGTTCGGTGCGCTGGTGTTCGGTCGGTTGGGCGACATGATCGGGCGTAAGTACACGTTCCTCGCGACGATCATTTTGATGGGTGTCGCAACCTTCTGCGTCGGTCTGTTGCCGACCTACGCCAGCATTGGCATCGCCGCGCCGATCATTCTGGTGGTGCTGCGCATGCTTCAGGGCCTGGCCCTCGGTGGTGAATACGGCGGCGCCGCAACCTATGTGGCGGAACACGCGCCGATCGGCAAACGCGGTTTCCACACCAGCTGGATTCAGTCCACCGCGACCCTCGGTCTGCTGCTTTCGTTGCTTGTGGTACTCGGCTGCCGCTACTTCACTGGCGATCAGTTTGAAGTCTGGGGCTGGCGCATCCCGTTCCTGCTGTCGATTGTGCTGCTGGGCATTTCCACCTGGATTCGCCTGAGCCTGCACGAGTCGCCGGCCTATCTGAAAATGAAAGAGGAAGGCAAAACCTCGAAGGCGCCGATCCGCGAATCCTTCGGCAAATGGGAAAACCTTAAAGTCGTATTGATCGCGCTGTTCAGCATCAACGCCGGGCAAGCAGTGACCTTTTATGCGGCGCAGTTTTACGTGCTGTTCTTCCTCACGCAGTTCCTGAAAATGGACCCGGCGGTGGCCAACACCTTGCTGATCATCAGCGTGGTGATCGGCGCACCGTTCTTCATTATTTTCGGCTGGCTGTCGGACAAGGTCGGGCGCAAACCGGTGCTGATGATTGGCCTGTTGCTAGCGACTGCGCTGTACTTCCCGATCTTCAAATCTCTGGCGCATTACGCCAACCCGGCGATTGATCAGGCCAGCCGTCAGGCGCCTATTACCGTGCTGGCGGATCCGGCGACTTGCACCTTCCAGTTCGACCCGGTGGGCAAGGCCAAATTCGATAGCCCGTGCGACAAGGTCAAAACCTTCCTGACCAAAGCCGGCCTGCCTTACACCAGCGTCGCAGCACCTGCCGGCAGCGCGGTACAAGTCAGCGTCGGCGATGTAAAACTCGACAACTTCGACGAGGCCGCACTGCGCGGCGCAATCACCCTCGCCGGTTACCCGCAACAGGCCGATCTGCAGCAGATCAACAAACCGATGATCGTCGCGTTGATCGTGGCGCTGATCATTATCTCGGCCATGTGCTACGGCCCGCTCGCAGCGCTGATGGTCGAGCTGTTCCCGACCCGCATCCGCTACACCTCGATGTCCCTGCCGTACCACATCGGCAACGGCTGGTTTGGCGGTTTCCTGCCGACCGTATCGTTTGCGCTGGTGGTGTACACCGGGGACATTTTTTACGGGCTGTGGTACCCGGTGTTGATTACCGGCGTGAGTCTGGTGGTGGGGATGATCTTTTTGCGCGAGACGAAGAATATCGACCTCGATAAGAACTAAGGATTAAGCAGATGGCGAGGGAGCAATTCCCTCGCCATCGCTGAGAAAGTCAGACTTCAGACTCTAACAACTCAAACTTCACTTGATCCGGATAGAACGCCACATAGTTCTTGATCTGATCGACGGAGATTTTCGGGTTTTCGTAAGTCCACACTGCATTCGCCCCTTCATGCCCCGGAATTTGCAGACTGAAGTAACTGGCGTCGCCCTTGTACGGGCAATAACTGGTGTGATCGGTGCGCGCGAAGTATTTTTCATCGATGTCTTCGCGCGGTACGTAATAGACCGGCGGATAGTTGGCTTCGAGCAGCACCAACGCGCGGGCCGAGGCGGCGACCTGAATGCCGTGGAATTTCACCAGCAGACAACCTGGTTGTTCGGCGATGGTGATGACGGGACTGGGACCGGAAGTTTTCATCGGTTTCTCCTGACGGCGGCGAAGGCAGCGCTTCAGGTATAACTCATGCGCGGCGATCTCGTCGGGTTCACAGCCGAACGGTTTTTCGCTACATAAAAAAACCGCAGCCTGTGAAAGCTGCGGTTTTTTGGTTTCAGATCACGCGACGATATCTGTCGCCACCGCCTGCCCCACCACACCCACCGCAAAGTCCACCGAACCCTGCCCGGTCAGATCGATCATCAGGCTGGTCTGGTTGGTCTGTTCGAAGTAAGTCAGGATCGCGTCACCCGCGTGGCCGGTGAAGCCGCTGACGAAGTTCAGCGAAGCCGCGCCATTGGCAAACCCGGCAATGCCCGACAGGTCGATCTTGTCCAGACCACTGGTGAAATCCATGATCCAGTCCGGTGCAGTCATGGTCGAATCGCTCGCTGCGCCGAACACGAAAGTATCTGCGCCCTCGCCGCCCCACAGCGAATCACCGCCACCCGCGCCATAGATGATGTCGTTGCCTGCACCACCAATCAGATCGTTGGCCGCGCCGTTACCGATCAGCAAGTCATTGCCCGCGCCGCCGATGGCGTTTTCCACGGTCACGCCATGAGCAATCGAAACGTTTCCAACCAGACCGCCGACGTCGGAGAACGAGCCTTCATTGAGGTTGATCTTCTGGTTCTGGCTGAAACCGGAGAAATCCAGGGTGTCGTTGCCGCCGCCGTCCCAAACCGAGAACACCACTTTGGACGATGCCGAAGTGGCGCTGTAGAAGTCGCGGTCGGCATTCGAGTTGAAGCCGTATACGGTGTTATCGGCACGGGTTTCGAAGTTGGCGCCGTAGAGTTTCTGCACCGCGACGATGTCATCCAGCAGAGGCGCCGAAGCGTAGGCGCCGCTGCCGTCCTTGCTGAAGTCCTGGTCGGTATTGGTTTCGCTCCAGTAGCTCATCAGGCTGTAGCCGCGGGTATCTTCGGCGTACTTGGCGTCGGCGTAGGTCGGGTTGCCGTTACCGGCGTTGTAGGCGCCCGGGTGTGACAGGCCGAGTGTGTGGCCGATTTCGTGGGTCAGGGTCTGACGCCCGTAGTTGTTGGTGTCCGGCGTCTTGTTGACTTGATATTTGTCGTTAATCAGGTACCACGACTGACCGTCGTAAGCGCTGCCCTGTGGCAGATAAGCGAACGCTGCGCCGCCGGTGCTGACGTCGTAGTTGCCGAAGGTCATATGACCGTCGCCGCCCTTGCCTTCAGTGAAGGTGACGTTGGCCACATCCGACCACGATTGCATGGCCAGCACGGCTTGGGCTTTCTGCTGAGCGCTGAATTCGCTGAAGTTGCCGAGTTTCGGGTTGTAGTTGGAATTTTTCTCGGTCAGGAAGGTGTAGCTCAGATCGATTTTGCTGTCGCCATTCTTGTCTTGCCACGACATGCCTTTGCGCAGGATTTCGTCGGCGGCCTGATCGGCTGTGAATGACGGTTTGCCGTTGACGGTGCCGGTACCACGGTCATACAGGTGGCTGAACGTGTCGACTGCGGTGAACGCGCTAGTGGCTTGGGAGGAAGGTTGAGACATGGTGTACGTCCTTGTTTCAAAGTAGTCAGGATCCGACAGACCACGGCGATCTCTTGGCGAGACCGTCCTGTCACTCGCCCTTTTCAGGCGGTTCGAACCTGACACAGCGGGAAACATGGCGCTAACTAATTTCTCGATAGCGCAGCCCTGCGTCCCTTTTTGCCACTACGCGACCGTCATCATCGGCAACGTTTTATCTGTATATCCATACAGATAAAAGTTGCCCATAGACACAACACCAGCCATTCTGTGCGCCTCTGCGGGCAATGATCGACGATGGTGGTTATGCGGCTGTACCTCTGTGAAAAACCTTCCCAGGCCAAGGATATTGCGGCCGTACTTGGCGCAAAACGCCGGGGCGACGGCTGTTGGCTGGGGACGGACGTCACGGTGACCTGGTGCATCGGCCACCTGCTAGAAACTGCGCCGCCGGACGCCTACGACGCCCGCTACAAGCGCTGGGTGCTGGCGGATCTGCCGATCATCCCGGACAAATGGAAAATGACCGTCAAGCCGCGTACTGCCAGTCAGTACAAAGCGGTCAAGCGCCTGCTCGGCGAGGCCAGCGAACTGATCATCGCCACCGACGCCGACCGTGAGGGCGAGATGATCGCCCGGGAACTGGTCGAGCACTGCCGCTATCGCGGGCCGATTCGCCGGCTGTGGTTGTCGGCGCTGGACGAAGCGTCGATCCGCAAGGCGCTGGCTGCACTCAAACCCGGCGCGGAAACCTTTAGCCTCTATCACTCGGCGCTGGGTCGCTCGCGGGCGGATTGGCTGATCGGGATGAACATGAGTCGGCTATTTACCCTGCTCGGTCGGCAATCCGGTTATCAAGGGGTGCTGCCGGTAGGCCGGGTACAGACTCCGACCTTGCGGCTGGTGGTGGATCGCGACCGCAGCATCGCTGATTTCGTGCCGGTGGCGTATTGGGCGATCGACGTGCAGCTTTTGCACGATGGCACGTCGTTCACCGCCCAATGGCGCGCACCGAACGATGTTTGTGATGATCAGGATCGCTGCCTCAATCAGGCGCTGGCCCAGCAAGCCGCAGCGGCCATGAGCAGCGCCGCCAGTGCCCGAGTGATCAAACTGCGCACCGAACGTATGCGCGAAGTCGCGCCCCTGCCCTTCGACCTCGGCACCTTGCAGGAAGTCTGCTCGAAGAAACTCGGCCTCGGCGCGCAGGAAACTCTCGATGTCGCCCAAGCACTGTACGAAACCTACAAAGTCATCACCTACCCGCGCAGTGATTGCGGCTATCTGCCGGTGAGTCAGCACAGCGAAGCGCCGGGGATTCTCGCGGCGCTGCGTCAGGCTGACCCAAGCCTTGAAGCGTTGCACGAGCATCTGCAGCCACAGCGCCGCTCCCGTGCCTGGAACGACGCCAAGGTCAGCGCCCACCACGGCATCATCCCCACCGCTGCCGCGAAAAACCTCGAGCGCCTGAGCGGCAAGCACCGCGCGGTCTACACACTGATTCGCGCGCGTTATCTGGCGCAGTTTCTGCCCAATCATGAATACGATCGTACTCAGGCCGATTTCGATTGCGCCGGTGAAGCGTTGCGCGCCGTCGGCAAGCAGATCGTCGAACCCGGCTGGAAACGCGCCCTGCCCGAAGCACTGGCGCCAGCCAAGGGGCGTGAGGCGCCGGCACCGCAAACCTTGCCGACCCTGAGTGAAGGCGCCGAGTGCGCGGTGGCTGAGGTCAAGCTCAAGGATCTGTGGACCCAGCCACCCAAGCCCTACACTGAAGGCGACCTGATCAAGGCGATGAAGAATGTCGCCAAACTGGTGCAAGACCCGCTGCTCAAGCAGAAACTCAAGGACACCACCGGCATCGGCACCGAAGCCACCCGCGCCTCGATCATTCAGGGGCTGCTGGATCGCGGTTATCTGGTAAAGAACGGCAAGGCACTCGCGGCCACGCCTGCCGCGTTCAGCCTGATCGACGCGGTACCCCGAGCGATTGCTGACCCCGGCACCACAGCCATCTGGGAACAGGCGCTGGACATGGTGCAGAGCGGCGAGATGAGTCTGGAAGAGTTCGTCACCAAGCAAGCAGCGTGGATGAGCAAGCAGGTGGCGCGCTGCTCCGGGTTGAGCCTGACCATCAGCGGCCCGCCACCGGCCGGCAAGGCCGGCGCGCCGTGGAAAAACAAACGCAAGTCCACCCGACGCAAAACCACGACCACCGCAAAGCGCCCTGCGAAATAGCGCTTGGAGCTCCTTGTGGCGAGGGAGCTTGCTCCCGCTGGGCTGCGCAGCAGACCCAAAAAGTCGAGGGCCGCTTCGCGACCCAGCGGGAGCAAGCTCCCTCGCCACAGAATCTAATATGCTTCCAGTCACTCTGATCGGAACACCCACCATGCCCAACATCGAACTGCACCCCGCCCAGCGCGACGAACTGGACACTATCGAAAACCTGATGCAGTTCTACATGTACGATCTCAGCCAATGGCTGCCGCTGAAACTTGGCGAACATGGCTTCTTCAGCATCCAGCCGAAACTCGATTACTGGCGCCAACCTGCCACCCAACCCTTCCTGATCAAAGTTGACGGCGAACTTGCCGGATTCGTGACCGTGGATAACGACATCCACCTCGACGGCGCCGAATACAACATCGGCTACTTTTTCGTTAGCCGACGCTTTCGTGGCCAAGGCGTCGCGCAGTTTGTCGTCTCTGCCCTCTTGAGCCGAATTCCCGGTCAATGGCAAATTTTCCATATCGACGCCAACCTCCCGGCACAGCGCTTCTGGGCCGGGCTCATCCCGACTTTGAGCGGCGGCGAATTCACTCTGCATGAAAAATCCGTCGACGGTTACCCGTGCACGTTCTACTGCCTGAAAAGCCCCGCTCCCGTTGCCTGAGGGCAACTTTTCTCATTCCTGAATGACTTTGTCCGACAATATGTAGTGCTTGAAAATAATCACTACAAAACCGTTGACGGCATCGTTTTGCTTTTGCATGATGCAGACGTCTCCCCGATCGGGAGCACTGGTAACACGCTTGAGCAAACTCGTCTGACCGCCGAGTTGTTTTTTCCGGATACACGCTGCCCACAAGGCAGATTGAAGAAGCTGACCTGGCCTGAACGTCCAGTACAAGGACGAGAAGCGCTGGCGAAAATTCTCAAGACGCTTGTGGTCGACACGGTAAATGTCGTCAAGGAGCCTCCCGGTTTTCGCTGCTTCTCCTCGTTGTGACGCTATTGCGTAGCAGTTATTCAACACGACTACATGCAACAGAAGCATGACCCCGTACTTCAACGGGCGAGCGCTGACGTCCTGGTTTCGGTGCCAGGGATCAACTAACCGATGGGCTACCTGTATTAGCGAATCAACTTTGAAAGATCACCAGACTGGTCAAGGGGCAAAATCATGAATCTGAACAATCAACCCACCATCGAAGAACTGGCTCGTATGTTCGCTGCGCAAAAAGACAGCCACGACAGCCACATTCTCTGGATCAGCAAGTCGGGCCAAGTGCATATCGACTGCCTGTCGCCGCACACCGGCGAGGCCGAGTTCGACCAGAACCACCAGAACCTTGCGGCCCGCCTGAAGATGTACCGTCGCGGTCACGGTTATGTCGGCAAAAAAGCCGCAGCCGACAAGGATTTCATCGGGAGTGTTCTGCAAACGCTGAAACAGGCGTGGGACTCGCTGCAGAACAAGGGTGAAGTTCGGGTGATTGATCGGTTTTGCTGAGTTAGAACTTAACTGACAGAAAGGGCCTGCTTCCAAAATGGAGCAGGCCCTTTTTTATTTTCGTTACACGTGAACAGCGTTGCTCACGGGTTTCGTTCCAACACCAAGTCCACAAACGCCAACGCGGCCGCACTGTGATAATTCCCGCCGCGCCGCAACAAAGCCGCCCCGCGCTGCGGCGCCTCCCCCGTCACCACCAACCGACGCAACGCGCGATCCTCGGTGGCAATCGCCTCCGGCAACATCGTCGCCAGCGGCGCATGCCGAATCACCTCCAGCAACGTGCTCACCGAGTTCACCTCGATCTGCACCTTCGGCGCTATCGCGTGCTGCCGGAAATACTCGTCAATCGATAAGCGCGTGATGAACTCCGGCGCAAGCAAGGCGAAATCCAGCTGCGCAATATCATCCGGCGTCAGCACCGCGGCACGCTCATACAACGGATGCTCCCGCCCGACCATCACGCCCAACGTCTCGACAAACGCCGGAATGCATTCAATGTCCGGGGTTCGCACTGGCGTAAACGCAATGGCGATATCCAGCGAATCATCCGCCAGCCCGGCCTCGATGTCGTCCATCGACAACTCGAAAATCTGCAGATGAATCCCCGGATAGCGCACCACGTAATCGCGCACCAACGGCCCGACCAGATACGCCATGAATGTCGGTGTCATTGCCAGGCGCAGCGTGCCGCGGGTCAGATCTTTCACATCATGCAGCGCGCGTTTGCCCGCCTCCAGTTCCACCAGCACCCGGCGCGCGCATTCGATGTAGGCCTGGCCGGCATCGGTGGCTTTGACCGAGCGGGAGGTGCGGTCAAACAGGTTCACGCCGAGGCTTTCTTCCAGTTGGCGGATCTGTTGCGACAAGGTTGGCTGAGAAACATGCAGCGCTTCGGCAGCGCGGGTGAAGCCGCCGTGATCGGCGACGGCCAGCAGATAACGCAAATGTCGCAGCAGCATGGGATCACCATCTATAGGCAGGACTTATGCGCGGCATTGTATATCGGTCTTGGACGCTATGGATGATTGAGCAGAAGATCAGTCCCACATAGCAAGCCAACCCCGAAAGGAGCGACACCATGCACCAGTCCCAAGCCTACAACGACAGCCGCATCGCCCTGACCACCCGCGCCGTTGACGCCAAAGCACAGAAAAAACTTTCTTGGCAGGATCTCGCTGACGGCACCGGTCTGAGCGTGGCTTACGTCACAGCTGCCCTGCTCGGCCAGCACCCGCTACCGCAAGCCGCCGCCGAAGTGGTCGGTGACAAACTCGAACTGAGCGCCGCCGACGTCGCCGCCCTGCAAATCATCCCGCTGCGCGGCAGCCTCGACGGCGTGCCGACCGACCCGACCATCTACCGCTTCCACGAGATGATCCAGATCTACGGCACCACCCTCAAAGCGCTGGTTCACGAACAGTTCGGCGACGGCATCATCAGCGCGATCAACTTCAAACTCGACATCAAGAAAGTCGAAGACCCGGAAGGCGGCTCGCGTGCCGTGGTCACCCTCGACGGCAAGTTCCTGCCGCTGCGTCCGTTCTGATCTGCACCGGCCCGCACTTTCTGTGCGGGCCTACTTTCCAAGAGGACACGCACATGAAAGCCCTGATCGACGGTTTCCTGAAATTCCAGAACGAAGTATTCCCGCAGCGCACCGAGCTGTTCAAACATCTGGCCACGACGCAGCATCCCGGCACCTTGTTCATTACCTGCTCCGACAGCCGCGTAGTGCCGGAACTGCTGACCCAACAAGAACCCGGCGAGCTGTTTGTGATTCGCAATGCCGGCAATATCGTGCCGTCCTACAGCCCGCATCCGGGTGGTGTTTCAGCGACGGTGGAATATGCAGTAGCGGTGCTTGGCGTGACTGACATTGTGATCTGCGGACATTCCGATTGCGGCGCAATGACCGCCATCGCGCAGTGCAAATGCATGGATCACCTGCCGGCGGTCAGCGGTTGGCTGCAACATGCCGAGTCGGCAAAAGTGGTCAACGAAGCCCGGCCACATGCGGATGACGCGGCCAAATTGAGTTCGATGGTGCGCGAGAATGTGATCGCGCAACTGGCGAACATTCAGACCCATCCGAGCGTGCGCCTGGCGCAGGAGAAAGGCCTGCTGAATCTGCATGGCTGGGTGTACGACATCGAGACCGGGTCGATTGCTGCGCTGTCCTCAGACCGCCGCACTTTTGTGCCGCTGGCTGAACAACCGGCGACTTGCGCGGTGTACGCCCAAACGACCAATGCCGCCTGAAACACTCACTTTGTGGCGAGGGAGCAAGCTCCCTCGCCACAGGATCAGTGTTTTCAGCGTTTTACCGTGAGATCCGTTTGGGTCATGCGGCTACGCACCGTAAAAACGCCATCCCCCGAAAGAATCGCACTGCGCGCAAACAAGCGACCGCTCTCCCAGTTCGAAAGCCCGAGCTCCGGCTTGTTCAGCGCGTACTGCCCATCCACCCAACGCGTGATCCCGTTACCCACAAACGGCGCATTCACCGCGTGGTAAAAGCGCTCATGCGCGAGCAGATCCTCGCTGATCAATGACACCGTGAACTGCGGGCTGTAGCGGTTGAACAACGCAATCGCCTGATCCAGATCATCGACGATCATCAGGCTGACTTCCGGCGTCTCTTCCCATTCCCACTCGCGACCCAATTGCCCTTCCGGCAACGGCTCGGCGAGGGCTTCAGTCTGATACCCCTCGGCGCGATAAACTTCGACTGTCGCGTCGCGCCAATCCTGCGGCAGATAACCTTCGCTACCCTCGATGATGTGCAACTTGCAGCCCTGACTGCGAGCATTGCCAGCTTGCTGCAACGCATCGAGAAACAACGGCACCAACTCAGCCGCACGCTCACGCTGAATCAGGCACACGTTCAGCGTGTTGCACACCTTGCGGTCCAGCGAGTTGCGCACCACCGCCGCAAAGCGCAAAGAGTCGGCATCACGATCAGCAATCAACCACGCACCGCCAGTGCCATGCAGGCTGACGGCGGTACCGGCTTGCTGAGCGATGCTGCCCAACTGACTGACCGCCCGCCCCGAACCGCGCGCGACGGCCAGCGACAGGCGCCGATCGGCGAACATCGCCCAACCGGCAGCGTGGTTGACGCTCTCCACCAACGACACCGCGCCGGCTGGCAGACCGGCTTCGGCCAACGCCGGGTTCAGCGCATGCGCGACAATCGCCTGCGCAGTGCCCAATGCATCGCTGCCAATGCGCAACACCGCGGTGTTGCCGGTGCGCAAAACGCCGGCAGCATCGGCAAACACATTCGGCCGGCCTTCGAACACGAAGGCGACGATGCCCAACGGCGACACCACTTGCTCGACCTTCCAGCCGTCGTGCTCGACGCTGCTGATGACTTTGCCGCGCGTGGCCGGCGCATCGCGCCAGGCGCGCAGGCCGGCAATCATGTCGCGGCGCATACGTTCATCGGCGAGCAGACGCGTGGTGGAGCGACCGCGCAATTTGGCGCGTTCGATGTCGGCAAGATTGGCGGTCTCGATCAACGCCCAAGCGTCCGGGCTTTCCAGACGCTGGGCGAACAGATCAAAGAAGCGGCTGATCGCTTCATCCGACACAGAGGACAACGCTGTGAAAGCCGTTGCCGCACGCTCGATGGCCACGGATGCCGCCTGCTGATCCACCACCGGAATCAACAACAACTCGCCACTCACCTGCTCCACCAGCAGGTGATCGCCGGGTCGGAAACGCTCGGCCAGTTCGGGGCTGACCACGGTGACGCGGTTACCGGCGAAAGGGATTGGCGTGCCAGCGACGAGACGTTCGAGCGCGAGAGACATGGAGCGGATTCACCATATTGAGGGCGGCCGGAAAATGTATAGGTTGGCCCCTCTCAACGCAACACAGGTTCAGAACACTGACCAGCCGATCCGCGAGCTGAGCATTTCCAGCGCTGCCATGCCCGCCAGCGAATTACCCGCCACGTTGAGTTCCGGTGACCACACGCACACGGTGAATTGCCCCGGCACCACCGCGACGATGCCGCCGCCAACGCCGCTCTTGCCCGGCAAACCGACACGATAAGCGAAGTTGCCGGCCTCGTCGTACAGCCCGCTGGTGGCCATGATCGAGTTGACTTGCTGGGTCTGGCGCCGGGTCAGGATCTGCTCGCCGCTGTGTTTGCAGAAGCCGTCATTGGCGAGGAAACAGAACGCCCGCGCCAGGTCGATGCAACTCATGCGCAAGGCGCAGTGACTGAAATAACTGCGCAGCACCGCTTCCACATCGTTGTGAAAATTGCCGAAGGATTGCATCAGATACGCCATCGCCGCGTTGCGTGCGCGGTGCTGGTATTCGGAATCGGCGACCTTGCCGTCGACCATCACCTGCGGGTTGCCCGACAGGCGCCGAACGAAGTCGCGCATCGACAGCGCTGGCGCGGCGAAGCGTGACTGGTTGATGTCACAGATCACCAGCGCCCCGGCGTTGATGAACGGATTGCGCGGGCGGCCGCGTTCGAATTCCAGCTGCACCAGCGAATTGAATGGCTGGCCGGACGGTTCATGCCCGAGGCGCTGCCAGATCGCTTCGCCAGAATGCTCGATGGCCTGCACCAGGCTGAATACTTTGGAAATACTCTGCACCGAGAACAGCGTATCGGCGTCGCCGGCGCAGTACATTTCGCCGTCATTGCCATACACGGCGATGCCCAGTTGATCGGGCGGCACGGTGCCGAGGGCGGGAATGTAGTCAGCCACCTTGCCCTGCCCGATCAGGGGCCGGACAGCGTCAAGGATCTCGTTCAACAGCGCTTGCATGCCGGGTTCCGCAGTCACGCCCCGTGGGATTGTGGGGACACTGGGGCTAGACGCGCCAAGCGCACTTCAAATCACACTCTTTAGCGGATCAATGCACCCGATTCAGCCCGGTGAGCAACGCGCTGTCGCGGCTGTAGATATCCGGTGCGTACATGACACGCCCTTGGCTATCGACCTGCGCCGTCCAGTAAGTCATCAGGATCGGCACCGGATTGCTCAGACGGAACTCATGCGTAGTGCCGGTGGCGAGCAAGGTGTCGGTGCGCGCCTTTTCCGTGGGACTGAGCAGGAAGTCGCGCAGCTTCAACGGATGTTCGACGCGAACGCAGCCAGAACTGAACGCGCGTGGTCCCTTGTCGAACAACGCTTTGCTCGGCGTGTCGTGCAAGTACACCGAGAACGGGTTGGGGAAGCGAATGACCATCTGCCCCAGCGGGTTGCGCGGTCCGGCATCCTGACGCAGCAGAATATTGCCGGGATGATCCCAGTCGACATCTTCCGCTGCCAGCGGCAAGCCGTTGGCGTCGAGCACTTGCAGATTGTGCCGGCTGAGAAAGGTCTGATCCTTGCGGATTTCCGGCAACTTGTCTTCCTTCCAGATCGTCGGCGGCACAGTCCAGGTCGGGTTAAGCGTCAAGCGCGTCACGCGCGATTTGAGCAGCGGCGTCTGCCGTTCAGCACGACCTACCTGGGTGCGGGTCTGCCAAACCGGCTGGCCGTCCTGGTACAGCGTCAGCTCGGCGGCGGCGACGTTGACCAACAGGCCATCGGGTTCCAGATCCTGGGCCATCCAGCGGAAACGTTCGAGATTGACCCGCAGTTGTTCGCGGCGCGTCAGCGGGCTGATGTTCATTTCAGCAATGGTGCCCGGCCCGACCACGCCGTCAGCCTGCAACGAGTGGTTGAGCTGAAAGCTCTTCACCGCCTCCACCAGCACACCGTGATAGGCGTTGTCCGGCGTGCCGGTCACGCTGCTGAGATAGCCTTCGTTATACAGACGCTGAGCCAGTTCCGGCACGCGTTTGTCTTCCATGTCCGGGCGCAGCAGCGGCCCGCTACCGACTGACTGCCAGTGCGGCAATGCTTGCAAGCGTTGGGCGGCGTAAAGCTGTCGCAAATTCTGATACTGCGCCAGTTGCGGGCGCGCCAGATTAAAGGCCGCTGCAACGTCATGCAGGCCCGGCACGGCGATTGCCAGCAGTTCGGCCTGACGATCCCGTGGCGTTTCGTCGGAATGCCACAGAGGCTCGAAGTGCTTTTGCAGCAGGCTGCCGTAGTGCAAATCCTGCAAGGCTTGCAGGTAATAACGGCTGATTTCGATGTCGGCGCACAGCTCGCCGTCCTGCGGTGCGGTCAGCGCCACCGGGTAGCGTTTCGGGTTCAGGCCATCGTCGGCCAACAGTTGCACTTGCGCATGCAGGGCCGCCAACTGCCCACTGTCAGCCCAGACTGGCAGCCAGTCTTGCTGTTGATAGAACGCGCGCAGTTGATCGAGTGCCGCACTGTCAAGACGCGTAGCCACCGCCGGACACGCCTGCGGCAGACCGAGCAAAACCGCCTGCAACGGACTCTGCGGTTCGACCGGCGCTTGTAGCGGGATTGGCTGCGACAACGTCGGCAATGGCGCCAGCGCCTCTTCGGCACAAGCGACAAACGGCGCTGCGAGCAAACAAATGCTCAAGTAGGATGCGTACTTTTTGAACAACTGCTTTACTCCAATCCATGGCCGTCTCGATGACGGTCAACCTTACATCAGGTGCGGTGAACAGTCAGGCGCGATTCGCGGGCCTGCCGGGGACGACTGGACGTCAGGAGCCTAAGTGGCAAACACGTAGCAAGCGAGGATACTTTTTACATGTTGACGTTTTTGCGCCGACTTCTGCTGACTGCCGCCGCCATGGGTGTGGTGACCAGTCCGGTTTTTGCCGCCGGCAGCCCATCGCCGGTTTTATACACCAGCCTCGCCCACGCCGCGCCGGAACTCAATCCCCAGGCGCTGAAAGGTGCATTGAATGCCATGCAGTGCGCAATCAACAACGGCGCCCGGCAATCGCAGCACCTGGCGATCATCGATTATTCGCAACCGTCCACCGCCCGCCGGCTGTGGATCTTCGATCTGAAAAAGAAAAAACTGGTGCTACGCGATCTGGTCGCCCACGGCTCGAACTCCGGGGAAAACTTCGCCACGCAGTTTTCCAATCGTGAGGGCAGTTTTCAGTCGAGCCTCGGCCTGTTCCGCACCCAGGAAAGCTACGAAGGCACCCACGGTTACTCGCTGCGCATGGACGGTCTGGAACCGGGCTTCAACGACATGGCCCGCGACCGGGCGATTGTGATTCACGCCGCCGACTACGTGAATCCGCTCTGGAGCAAGCGTCAAGGTCGCATCGGTCGCAGCCAGGGTTGCCCGGCGGTACGTCCGCAGATTGCCAAACAGGTGATCGATCGTTTGAAGAACGGCCAGTTCATGTTCTCGTGGTATCCCGATCAGCGCTGGTTGAAAACCTCGCCGTACCTCAACTGCAAGCCGCAGCAGATTGCGAGCATTCTGAGCACTCACGGCAGCTGATCAGACTAATCGAAAACCCTGTGGGAGCTGGCCTGCCAGCGATAGCGGTGGGTCAGCCAACAAAAACATCAACCCTTCCGACCCCATCGCTGGCAGGCCAGCTCCCACATTTGATCCAGGCTAGACCCACAATTCGCATCCACCACAAAATCCTGTGGGAGCTGGCTTGCCAGCGATCGCGGTGGGTCAGTCAGCAAAAGTACCTGCCCTGCCGACCCCATCGCTGGCAAGCCAGCTCCCACATTTGATCCCGGCCAGACTCACAATTCGCATCCACCACAAAAACCTGTGGGAGCTGGCTTGCCAGCGATCGCGGTGGGTCAGCCAGCAAAAATATTAGCCCTGCCGGCGGCATCGCTGGCAGGCCAGCTCCCACATTTGATCTCGGCCATCCTCATAATCTGCATCCACCACAAAACCCTGTGGGAGCTGGCTTGCCAGCGATCGCGGTGGGTCAGTCAGCGAAAATATCAGCCCTTCCGACCCCATCGCTGGCAAGCCAGCTCCCACATTTGATCCAGGCCAGACTCACAACTCGCATCCACCACAAAAACCTGTGGGAGCTGGCTTGCCTGCGATAGCGGTGGGTCAGTCAACAAAAATATCAGCCCTTCCGACCGCATCGCTGGCAGGCCAGCTCCCACAGTTGATCTCGGCCATCCTCATAATCTGCATCCACCACAAAAACCTGTGGGAGCTGGCTTGCCAGCGATGGCGGTGGGTCAGTCTGCAAAAATATCAGGCTGCCGACCCCATCGCTGGCAAGCCAGCTCCCACATTTGATCCCGGCCAGACACACAAGTCGCACCCAACCCAAAACCCTGTGGGAGCTGGCTTGCCAGCGATAGCGGTGGATCAGCCAACAAAAACATCAACCCTTCCGACCGCATCGCTGGCAAGCCAGCTCCCACATTTGATCTCGGCCAGACTCACAATCTGCATCCACCACAAAAACCTGTGGGAGCTGGCTTGCCAGCGATGGCGGTGGGTCAGTCAGCAAAAGTACCAGCCCTGCCGACCGCATCGCTGGCAAGCCAGCTCCCACATTTGATCCCTGCCAGACACACAAGACGCACCCAACCCAAAACCCTGTGGGAGCTGGCCTGCCAGCGATAGCGGTGGGTCAGCCAGCAAAAATATCAGCCCTTCCGACCGCATCGCTGGCAGGCCAGCTCTCACATTTGATCTCGGCCATCCTCATAATCTGCATCCACCACAAAACCCTGTGGGAGCTGGCTTGCCAGCGATCGCGGTGGGTCAGTCAGCGAAAATATCAGCCCTGCCGGCGGCATCGCTGGCAGGCCAGCTCCCACATTTGATCCAGGCCAGACTCACAATTCGCATCCACCACAAAAACCTGTGGGAGATTCTATGGTTGAGGGGAAGCCCTCAACCGACTTTCGGTTGGTATTCGTCCTCCCCCTTCAGCAGTGCAAATACCACTCGGGCAAGCTTGCGGGCCAGGATCACCAGGG
>NZ_JAFCWW010000015.1:0-115948 GCF_049897765.1 Pseudomonas sp. TWP3-2
CCTGGTGATCCTGGCCCGCAAGCTTGCCCGAGTGGTATTTGCACTGCTGAAGGGGGAGGACGAATACCAACCGAAAGTCGGTTGAGGGCTTCCCCTCAACCATAGAATCTCCCACAGGTGTCGGTGAAGTCAGCACAGATTTCCTATCTTGCCGACTAACATCCCCTCACACTTTGGCCTTTAATCTTTCCTTAACTCCCCTGTTCAAGACTCTTGATCGTATTTCTCGATATTTCAAAGCGAAATTTTCCGCTTTAATTCGATAGATAACTCGCTAGTCTTGGTTCGCAGTTCTCCACAGGATTTGGGCAATGCAGCTACGTAACACTTCTTCGCGCTACGGTTGGGTCAGCATCTTCATGCACTGGGGCGTGGCGCTGGTGGTCTTCGGACTGTTCGCACTGGGCCTGTGGATGGTCGGGCTGGATTACTACAGCACCTGGCGCAAAGACGCGCCGGATCTGCACAAAAGCATCGGTCTGGTGTTGTTGGGTGTGATGGTCCTGCGGGTGTTGTGGCGTTTTATCAGCCCACCGCCGCCAACGCTGCAAAGCTACAGCCGCATGACTCGCATTGGCGCGAAGTTCGGCCACGGGTTTCTATATGTCGCGCTGTTTGCTGTGATGCTTGCCGGTTACCTGATTTCCACCGCAGACGGTGTCGGGATCCCGGTGTTTGGCCTGTTTGAAGTTCCTGCACTGGTTTCCGGACTACCGGATCAGGCAGATACCGCTGGGGTGATTCATTTCTACCTGGCATGGGCGCTGGTAATTTTTTCCGGCCTTCATGCGTTGGCAGCAATGAAGCACCACTTTATCGATCGTGATGCGACCCTGACACGAATGCTGGGACGCAAAGCCTGATGTTCAACCTCGACTCCAAAGGAAAACAAAGCATGTTGAAAAAGACTCTGGCCGCTCTGGCAATCGGCGCTGCCGTTCTGTCCTCCAACGTAATGGCTGCGGACTACGTCGTCGACAAAGAAGGCCAGCACGCCTTCGTCGACTTCAAGATCAGCCACCTGGGCTACAGCTTCATCACCGGTACCTTCAAAGACATCGACGGCAAGTTCAGCTTTGACGCCGCCAAGCCTGAAGACAGCAAGATCGAGTTCAACGTGAACACCGCCAGCGTGTTCACCAACCACGCCGAGCGCGACAAGCACATCGCCAGCGCTGACTTCCTCAATGCGAGCAAGTTCGGCAAAGCCACTTTCGTGTCCACCAGCGTCAAGTCCACCGGTGCCAACACTGCTGACGTGACCGGCGACCTGACTCTCCTGGGCGTGACCAAGCCAGTTGTGGTCAAAGCCACTTTCCTGGGTGAAGGCAAAGATCCATGGGGCGGCTACCGTGCCGGCTTCGAAGGCACCACGACCATCAAGCGTTCCGATTTCGGCAAGCAGAAAGACCTGGGCCCGAAATCCGATGCGGTCGAGCTGTACGTTTCGTTTGAAGGTGTGAAAGCGAAATAACTTTCGCCGGCCACACAAAAACGCCCCCGGTCTCGCGACCGGGGGCGTTTTTTATTGCCGAACACTTAATCGGGTATTCGCACATAACCTGTGGGAGCGGGCTTGCCCGCGATGGCGTCAGTTCAAACAGCATCAACTTTGAATGTACCGGCCTCATCGCGGGCAAGCCCGCTCCCACAGGATTTTGCGCTGTTCATAGAAATGCCCCGGCTCTTGCGAGTCGGGGCATTTTTTATTGCCGGGAAAAATCAGCGATTGCGGGTCAGCAATGCCGGTTTTTCGCCGCGCGGGCGGCTAGGCAGTTGATCAAGTTGCTCTGGAGTCGGGAAGCGATCGGCTTTCGATTCCTTGTGCATGATCTTCGGGCCAGTGCTGCGCGTGTTTTGCACGGCTGGCTCGGCGCTTGGCTGATCATCGCGAGCCGGACGGCGGTTGCGTGAGGACTCGTCGCGACGGCCCTGACCGTCACGCGGAGCACCACTGCGTGGGCCGATGCGTTTGGCGGGTGGAGTGCCGGTGCTCGAACCGTTGTTGTTACGCGGGTTGTTCTGACGGCCACCTTGCGGCTGACCGCTGCGTGGTGCGCCCGAACCAGTACCTGCGCCTTGCGCTGGAGCGTTGGGGCGACGACCGCGGCCGCCGGCAGGCGATGGCTTTGGCACGTAGTCGACGCGGTTGCCGAAGTTATCCACATCGTCATCAAGGAACACGTCGGGAGCACGGTCGGAAGCTGCGCGCGGAGTCTGGCTCGGCTGACGCTGCTCGCGAGCCGGGGTGCCTTCGCGTGGCTTCTGCGAACGAGCTGGACGCTCACCGCGTTCGCCGGCCGGCTTTTCCTTGCTCTTCTCTTTGCCTTTGTCCTTGCGACCGCCGCCACCGCCGCCGCCATTCGGACCGTCGCCGCGTGGGCCACGGGGGTTGCGCGGGTTACGCACATCCGGACGCTCACGCACTTCCGGCTTCTCGGCTTCAATGGTGCTCGAGTCGAAGCCCATCAGGTTGCCGTCGGCGATTTTCTGCTTGGTCATGCGCTCGATGCTTTTCAGCAGTTTTTCTTCGTCCGGTGCGACCAGCGAAATCGCTTCGCCCGAACGACCGGCGCGGCCAGTACGGCCGATACGGTGAACGTAATCTTCATCGACGTTCGGCAGTTCGAAGTTGACCACGTGCGGCAACTGGTCGATGTCCAGGCCACGTGCGGCAATGTCGGTGGCAACCAGAATGCGCACTTCGCCAGCCTTGAAATCGGCCAGCGCTTTGGTGCGCGCGTTCTGGCTCTTGTTACCGTGGATCGCGACAGCCGGCAGACCGTGCTTGTCGAGGTACTCGGCCAGACGGTTGGCGCCGTGCTTGGTGCGGGTGAACACGAGAACCTGTTCCCACGCACCGGCGGTGATCAGGTGTGCCAGCAGCGCACGCTTGTGGCTGGCCGGCAGACGGAATACGCGTTGCTCGATGCGCTCGACCGTGGTGTTCGGCGGCGTCACTTCGATGCGTTCCGGGTTGTGCAGCAGCTTGCCGGCGAGGTCGGTGATGTCTTTGGAGAACGTCGCCGAGAACAACAGGTTCTGACGCTTGGACGGCAGACGCGCGAGGACTTTCTTCACGTCGTGCACGAAGCCCATGTCGAGCATGCGGTCGGCTTCGTCAAGCACGAGGATTTCCACGTGGGACAGATCGACGCTGCCCTGGCCGCACAGATCGAGCAAACGACCCGGGCATGCCACCAGCACGTCAACGCCACGGGACATGGCCTGAACCTGCGGGTTGGTGCCGACGCCGCCGAAGATGCAGGCGCTGACGAATTTCAGGTCACGGGCGTAGATCTTGAAGCTCTCGTGCACCTGGGCCGCGAGTTCGCGGGTCGGGGTCAGGACCAGTACGCGCGGTTGGCGCGGGCCATGACGCTGGGATTTGTCCGGGTGACCATTGGGGAACAGCCGCTCCAGAATAGGGAGGGCGAAACCGCCGGTTTTACCAGTACCTGTCTGTGCCGCAACCATCAGGTCGCGACCTTGCAACACGGCGGGAATGGCCCGCTGTTGCACCGGAGTAGGCTCGGTATAGCCCGCATCATTGATGGCGCGGACTAAAGCCTCGGAGAGACCGAGGGAAGCAAAGGACATGAGTAATCCTGTTCTAGTTAGGGCTTGGCCCAATGGGAATCTTGCCTGGCGCGAATCGCGTTTAAGAGGACGCAATCCCGTCCGGTCCAGCTGCGGTTCCGAAGGCACGTCTGGAGCGCTCGCGCGGGCTGAAAGCTGCGCTGTAGCGGGTCGAGAAGCCTGTTACGGTTCCGGGCGTCCGGGCGTGAGCCTGGCGGGAACGCCGGAGTATAACAGAGCAATCACTGCGCGCCGCTTTCCTGCTGCTCAACGGTTTTACTGTTGGCGGTGGCGCTGCCCAGCGGTGCGGCGAGTGCCGGGGCTGCGCCGTAGCGCGCACTCAGCTCGGCATACGCCGGTTCCCGCTTGAAACGCTTGAGTTCTGCGCCGAAACGCTGCACCAGCAAATCCATCCCGGCATTGCGCCGAACGGCCAGAAACTGGCTCTGACGGCTGATAACGGTCGGGTTCTCGCTGATTTTGTCCCGGATTCCCAGTTCATCGAGCAAATGCTGACCGACGCGGCGGTCGGTGATCAACAGGTCGATGCGCCCGCGTTCCAGCTTGCCGAAGTTGGCTTCGTGGGTCGGTGCGGGTTCGCGGGTGAACAGGGTCGACTCGCTGAAGTCGGGACTATAGAGATAGCCGGGCGAAGTGCCGATGGTCAGGCCTTTCAATTCATCCAGCGTGCGAAATGGATGCGGACGCTCATTGGCGTAGAACATCACGAACTCCACGTCCGACAGCGGTTCGCTGGGGTAGAGCAGGGTCGCGTCGCGCTCGGCGCTGTGGAATATATCCAGTGCGCCGTCGGCCTGGCCGGTTTCAAGCATCGACAGGCAACGCTTCCACGGCAGGAATTGCCAGTCGACTTCAATCCCCAGCCGCTGGAACACAATCGCCGTGGTTTCGTAATCGAGGCCGAGGTTCTTGCCGCCTTCTTCGTAGACGTACGGCGCCCACGGTTCGGTGACAATGCGCAGCTTCTCGCCCCGAGCGGCAAAGCTCAGGCAAGCGAAAACCAGCACGGTGAATAACTGCGCGATCAAAGGCATGGCTTGAGATTACGACGAGAAACGGCAAAGAGCCAGAAACTGCCGGCACAAGCTCTAAATCGGGGATTAAAAGCAAAAGATCGCAGCCCCGACAACCCCATGTAGGAGCTGCCGAAGGCTCGGGCCGCGATCGGACGATCTTTTGATCTTGCTCTAATGTTTAGCGCGGCAACTTCAGGTTATTCCAGATCGCCAGGCTAGGCTCAGCCTGGTTCATGGAATAGAAGTGCAGCCCCGGTGCGCCGCCCTGCAACAGGCGTTCGCACATCTCGCTGACGACTTGCTCACCAAAGCGCTGAATGCTCTGAGTGTCATCGCCATAGGCTTCCAGTTGCTTGCGGATCCAGCGCGGAATTTCCGCACCGCAGGCATCGGAGAAGCGCGCGAGTTTGCTGTAGTTGGTGATCGGCATGATCCCCGGTACCACCGGAATATCCACGCCCAGCGCCTGCAAACGGTCGACAAAGTAGAAGTAGCTGTCGGCGTTGAAGAAGTACTGGGTGATCGCGCTGTCGGCGCCGGCCTGGGCCTTGCGCACGAAATGGGCGAGATCGTCTTCGTAATTGCGCGCTTGCGGATGCATCTCCGGGTAAGCGGCAACTTCGATGTGGAAATGATCGCCGGTTTCTTCACGAATGAATTCAACCAGCTCATTGGCGTGACGCAGCTCGCCGCTGGTCATGCCCATGCCGGATGGCAGGTCACCACGCAGGGCAACGATGCGCTTGATGCCGGCAGCCTTGTACTCGTTCAGCAGGCCGCGCAGGTCGTCCTTGCTGTCGCCAACGCACGACATGTGCGGGGCGGCGGGTATTTTGACTTCGCTTTCCAGCTGCAACACGGTGTTCAGCGTGCGATCTCGGGTCGAACCGCCAGCGCCATAGGTGCAGGAGAAGAAATCGGGATTGTACGTTGCCAACTGACGGGCAACGTTGAGCAGCTTTTCATGCCCAGCATCGGTCTTGGTCGGGAAGAACTCGAAGCTGTAGCGACGGTCTTGGGACATGGTCATACCTTTGGAAACACGAAAGCCTGCGGTATGTTTCATCTGTGGGATCAAGCTTGTATGTGGCGAGGGAGCTTGCTCCCGCTGGAGCGCGCAGCGCTCCCAAATATCCTGGGGCCGCTTCGCAGCCCAGCGGGAGCAAGCTCCCTCGCCACAACAAGCCAATCCAACAAATAAAGCAGCCGGTTACTTAGTAGCGGTAAGCGTGCGGCTTGAACGGGCCTTCGACGGTTACGCCGATGTAGTCAGCCTGTTGCTTGGTCAGTTGCGTGACCACGCCGCCGAAGCCGCGAACCATTTCCAGGGCCACTTCTTCGTCGAGTTTCTTCGGCAGTACTTCAACGGTCAGACGCTCGGCTTTCTGGGCTGGCGACAGGTCGGCGTACTTCTGGCCGAACAGGAAGATCTGCGCCAGAACCTGGTTGGCGAACGAACCGTCCATGATGCGGCTCGGGTGACCGGTGGCGTTGCCCAGGTTCACCAGACGGCCTTCGGCCAGCAGGATCAGGTAGTCGTCGTTCTGTGCGTCGAACGCGCCAGCGCCGGTACGGTGAATCTTGTGTACCTGTGGCTTCACTTCTTCCCATGCCCAGTTCTTGCGCATGAAAGCGGTGTCGATTTCGTTGTCGAAGTGGCCGATGTTGCAGACAACAGCGCGCTTCTTCAGGGCTTTGAGCATGTTCGAGTCGCAAACATTCACGTTGCCGGTGGTGGTCACGATCAGGTCGATCTTGCCCAGCAGTGCTTTGTCGATGCTTGCTTCAGTACCGGTGTTGATACCGTCGATGAACGGCGAAACCAGTTCGAAACCGTCCATGCAGGCTTGCATGGCGCAGATCGGGTCGACTTCGGAGACCTTGACGATCATGCCTTCCTGGCGCAGGGACTGAGCCGAACCCTTGCCCACATCACCGTAACCGATGACCAGCGCTTGCTTGCCGGACAGCAGGTGGTCAGTACCGCGCTTGATCGCATCGTTCAGGCTGTGACGGCAGCCGTACTTGTTGTCGTTCTTGGACTTGGTCACCGAGTCGTTGACGTTGATGGCCGGGATGCGCAGTTCGCCCTTGGCCAGCATGTCCAGCAGACGGTGTACGCCGGTGGTGGTTTCTTCGGTCACGCCGTGAACGCGATCCAGCACTTGTGGGTACTTGTCGTGCAGCAGCTGAGTCAGGTCGCCGCCGTCGTCGAGGATCATGTTGGCATCCCATGGCGCGCCATCTTTCAGGATGGTTTGCTCCAGGCACCACTCGTACTCTTCTTCAGTCTCGCCTTTCCAGGCGAAAACCGGGATGCCGGCAGCAGCGATAGCGGCAGCAGCCTGATCCTGAGTCGAGAAAATGTTGCAGGACGACCAGCGCACTTCGGCACCCAGGGCAACCAGGGTTTCGATCAGCACGGCAGTCTGAATGGTCATGTGGATGCAGCCGAGGATCTTGGCGCCTTTCAACGGCTGTTCGCCGGAGTACTTGCGACGCAGACCCATCAGAGCCGGCATTTCCGATTCGGCGATGATGGTTTCGCGACGGCCCCAGGCAGCCAGGGACATGTCGGCAACTTTGTAATCGGTAAAATCTGCAGGCGTGATAACAGCGCTCATGAAGAGCCTCCATTCGTAATGTATGCGAATGGGCGCCGTTGTGCGTTTAGTGTCCGGCACAAGGCCGGTCAACGCCCCATCCGAGCCTGACAGGTTGTACCTGCTGCAGCGCCCCTCGGACAGGTGGCGGGAAAACGGTAGCAAGTGAACATTACCGTTTTGAAACGGCCGCGATTATAGCTGTCCGGGCTGATCTTCCAAAGGGTTTCTGTCGGACAAATGAAGATTGCCAATCATGACCATAGCGGATCGGTCATGGAGCGTGACTGTCCGGTCTGCCATGATGGCGCCCATCATTCGGCCAGACGCTCAGGAGTGAACATGAATTTCCACACCCGCAAATGGGTAAAACCCGAAGACCTCAACCCCAACGGCACGCTGTTCGGTGGCAGTCTGCTGCGCTGGATCGACGAAGAGGCGGCGATCTACGCCATCGTCCAGTTGGGCAATCAGCGCGTGGTGACCAAGTACATTTCCGAAATCAACTTTGTCAGCGCCTCGCGCCAGGGCGACATCATCGAGCTGGGCATCACCGCCACCGAATTCGGCCGTACCTCGATCACCCTCACCTGCGAAGTACGCAACAAGATCACCCGCAAGAGCATTCTGACCGTCGAGAAAATGGTCTTCGTGAACCTCGGTGAAGATGGGCTGCCAGCACCGCACGGGCGCACTGAAATCAAGTACGTCAAAGACCAGTTTCAGGAAGATGAACTAGTCAGCGAGTAATGCGAGCCCTGTAGGAGCTGCCGCAGGCTGCGATCTTTTGACTTTGGCTATTTAAAAACAAGATCAAAAGATCGCAGCCTGCGGCAGCTCCTACATGTCCGGCGTACATATAAGGATTTGCGCAGCGCCCACAGAACGTATTCCAGGCCGCAGGGGTCGTAGCTAAACGACACCCCCACGGTTCACACGCCATGACGACTCCAACAGACGGCAAGACCCCCGATCTCTCGGCCCAGGAACAACACGAAGTCGAGAAAAACCAGCCGCCCCGCGCGGCGGTTCTGCATGAAATCATTCGCACTCAGGGCGATCAGGAACTTGAGCGCAGCATCGCCGCGCTCTGGTGGTCTGCACTGGCGGCTGGCCTGACTATGGGCCTGTCGCTGATGGGCATGGGTCTGCTCAACTCGCGGTTGCCCGACGGCGAAGAGTTCAAGGTGATCGCCAGCTTCGGTTACTGCGCCGGCTTTCTTGCGGTGATTCTCGCGCGCCAGCAACTCTTCACCGAAAACACATTGACTGCCGTGCTGCCGGTGATGACCAAACCCACCCTGGCGAATTTCGGTCGGCTAATCCGGCTCTGGACAGTGGTACTGGTCGGCAACCTGTGCGGCACGATTCTGGTGGCCTACGTGATGCTCGAACTGCCGATTTTCGACAGCAAGACCGATCTGGCTTTCCTCGAAATCGGGCACAAGATCATGGAAAACGACGCTGGCCAGATGTTTGCCAAGGGCATTGTTTCCGGCTGGATGATCGCCACCATGGTCTGGATGATTCCGTCGATGGAGAGCGCGAAGATGTGGATCATCATCCTCATCACCTACTTGATGGCGCTCGGTGACTTCACGCACATCGTGGTCGGATCGGCGGAGGTGTCGTATCTGGTATTTGCCGGCGAGTTGCCGTGGAGTGATTTCTGGATAGTATTTGCCGGGCCGACGCTGGCGGGCAATATCATCGGCGGGAGTTTCATCTTTGCGCTGATCAGCCATGCGCAGATTCGCAGCGAGAGCGGTGCGCCGAAAGAGCCCGCGGCGAAGAAAGCTGCGGATCTGGCCGGAAAACCTGATCCGCAGCAGGTCAAGAAGTGATCAATGGTGCGCTGGCTCGCTGACATTGGCAGGCTCATCGCGAGTCGCATGCTTGACCAGTTTGCCGATGGTCAGGCCTTGGAGCAGGATCGACGACAGCACCACGATGTAAGTGATGCTGAGCAACAGATCACGCTCCGGGCCCAGCGGCAATGCCAGTGCCAATGCCACCGATACACCGCCGCGCAAGCCGCCCCAGGTCAGGATGCGGATGGTGCCGCGCGGCACGCTGCGCCAGCGACGCAGCAGGACAATCGCCGGCGCCACGGTGAGCAGGCGCGACGCCAGAATCGCCACCGCGAGCATGCTCGCCGCCGCCACGTGCGACCAGTTGAACGGCAGCAGCAACAGCTCCATACCGATCAGCGCGAACAGCAACGCGTTGAGCATGTCATCGAGCAATTCCCAGAAGCCGTCGAGGTATTTACGGGTCATGTCGTTCATCGCCAGATTGCGCCCCAGGTTACCGATGATCAGACCGGCCACCACCATCGCAATCGGCGCCGAGACGTGCAGCTCGGTGGCCATCGCCGAACCGCCGATCACCAGCGCGAGGGTCAGCATGACTTCGATCTGATGCTGCTCGATGCTCTTGATCATCAGGTACACCAGATAGCCGATCAGGCCGCCAAACAGCACGCCGCCAATCGCTTCATGCACGAACAGCATCGCGGTGGCGCCAACCGTCGGCGTCTCGCCCAATTGCGCGATACCCAGCAGCACGGTGAACACCACCACCGCCGTGCCGTCGTTGAACAGCGACTCGCCGACGATGGTGGTCTTCAATGGCTTCGAGGCATTGGCGGTCCGCAACACGCCGAGCACCGCAATCGGGTCGGTCGGCGAAATCAGTGCGCCGAACAGCAGGCAGTAGAGGAAACTCACGTGCCAGCCGAACAGGGCGAAGATGTAATAGGCCAGGCTGCCGATCACGGCGGTGGCGATCAATACGCCGAAGGTCGCCAACAGGCCGATTGGCCAGCGGTAGCTGCGCAGGTCATTCAGATTGACGTGCAGTGCGCCGGCGAACAGCAGGAACGACAGCATCCAGTTCATCAGCAGATCGCCGAAGTCGATCTGGCCGATCAGTTGCTGCACGCGTTCTTCAAGACCGGGATAGCCGAGCAGACTCAGGCCTTGCAACAGCAGGGAAAACATCAGCGCCGTGACCATAACGCCGATGGTCGGTGGCAGACCGATGAAGCGGAAGTTGACGTAGGTGAGGAGGGTGGTGAGGCAGATGAAAGCGGCTACAAGTTCAAGCATCCGGGGTCCTTTGGATGAGGGGTGGAAAGACAGCGCCGTGATTCTTCGGCGCATGGGTTGGATGGGCAGTTGCGGAGCGGGGACACAATTGTGTCCCCAGGCAGTCAGCCGGCCACATGGACCGCAGTAGCATTGCGCCGTTGCAGATAAATAAAGAACAGCGCCGTGAGGACAGTCAACACGCCAACCAGCGCCCCAGTCCAAGGCAAATCCGCCAGATCCGCCCCACTGGCCACCACCAACCCGCCAATCCACGCGCCGGCAGCGTTGCCGAGATTGAACGCGCTCTGATTCAGGGTCGAACCGAGATTCGGCGCCTCGTGCGCCTGATCAATGATCAGCAGTTGCAGAATCGGGCACAGCGCAAAGGCAAAAATCCCCCACAGCACCAGCGTGATCGCCGCCGGAATTAGCGAACGGCTGGTCTGGCTGAATGCCGCCAGAATCACTACCACCGCCAGTGCCACGCCCACCAGAGAAGGCAGCAGTCGGCTATCGGCCAAGCGTCCGCCGAGCATGCTGCCACCGGTCAAGCCAACGCCGAACAGCAGCAGCATCACGGTAACGCCATGCGGGCTGACCCCGGTGATGTCCTGCAAGATCGGCGCGATGTAGGTGAACACACTGAACAGGCTGGTCGACGCCAACACGCTCATGGCCAGCGCCAACAAAACGTTGGCCTTGCCCAGCACTTTGAATTCGCTGGCCAGATTGGCCTTGTTCATGGCGATGTGTTTCGGCAGCCACAGCCATTGCGCGAGTGCGGCGATCACACCGATCACCGAAACGGCCCAGAAGGTTGAGCGCCAGCCCGCGTACTGGCCGAGTGCTGTGCCCAGCGGCACGCCGAGGACGTTGGCCAGGGTCAGGCCGGTAAACATCATGGCAATTGCCTGAGCGCGTTTGTTCGGCGCGACGAGGCCGGCGGCAACTATCGAACCGATGCCGAAGAACGCGCCATGACACAACGCGGTGACCACTCGCGCGGCCATCAGCGTCGCGTAATTTGGCGCCAGCGCGCAGAGGATGTTGCCGAGAATGAACATCAGCGTCATGCCTAGCAGCGTAGCTTTGCGGGGCATGTTCGCGGTGGCGATCGCGAGGATTGGCGCGCCGAATACCACGCCCAGCGCGTAGCCAGTGATTAACAGACCGGCATCGGGAATGCTTACGGATAGGTCGCGGGCGACATCGGGCAGCAGGCCCATGATGACAAATTCGGTGGTGCCGATGCCGAAAGCGGCGACGGCCAGTGCAAGCAAGGCGAGGGGCATGCGCAAGGTCTCTTGTCGGTAGTCTTGACGCTTTGATCAGGCATACGCAGGCCGACGACCGATCTCGGAAGAGAGCGGTGCAGGCAGCAATTATTGGAATTAGTCTGTGCGCAACTGAGTGCGGCGTGGTCGCTTGCAGTATAAACAGCAGCTGACACATCGCGAATCAATAATCTGACTAATTGCCCGGCGGCCTCTACCGGGCGTTGGCAAAAAAAGGAGTTGGCTGTGCTGGCAACGGCTTTGGTGTTAGTGGCGGCGCTGCTGCACGCGGCGTGGAATACCCTGATCAAATTCAGCGCCGAGCGGTTGCTGGTGGTGGCGTGCATGGACACGGTGGCGCTGTTGTTTGTCGCCGTGGCATTGCCCTTCGTGAGTCTGCCGCCGCTGGAAATCTGGCCGTGGATTCTCGCCTCGGCGGCATTCGAACTGCTCTACCGCTATCTGCTGATTCAGGCTTATCGAGTCGGCGATCTGGGCCTGGTCTATCCGCTGATGCGCGGATTATCGCCACTGGTGGTGCTTGCGCTGACTCTGATCTTCGCTGGCGAGGTGCTGAGCACACAGCAGATCTTCGGCATTCTGCTGATCCCGCTCGGCATGCTCTGCCTGCTGTGGCAGGGCGGTGGCGGGGCGCGCTTGCCGTGGTCGATGCTGCCGATGGTGGCGCTGATCGGCTTGTGCATCGGCTGCTACACCTTCATCGATGGCCAGGCCTTGCGGCGCTGGTCGCATCCGCTGGATTACCTGGTCTGGGTCACGCTGCTCAGCGCCTGGCCGTTTCCGCTGCTGGCGTGGGTAGCCAAGCGTCCGGCGTTTTTGCAGTTCTGGCGCGAGCAGTGGAAGTTGGGGCTGACGGTCGGGTTCTGCGTGTTGTTCAGCTACGCTCTGGTGCTATGGGCGATGCAATTGGGCTCGATTGCCGAAGCGGCGGCGTTGCGCGAGATCAGCGTGATTCTGGTGGTGTTGTTCGGCATGCGTTACCTGAAAGAACCTTTCGGCCGGCCACGGCTCTTAGCCTGTGGGCTGGTACTGATCGGCATGCTGGTGATGAAGTTCTGACGGCCTGAAATCAAATTCTGAAAAAGGACTGCGTTATGACGGTGGCTTTGTGGTGTGTGTTGATCGCGATCTTTCTGCCGTATGTGTGCACGGTGGTCGCCAAGGCCTCTGGCGGCTTCAGGCTCAGGGATAACTACGATCCACGGGATTTTCTCGAAAGCCTGAACGGCGTGGCCCGGCGGGCGCATGCGGCGCAGTTGAACAGCTTTGAAGTGACCCCGGCGTTCGCCGCGGCGGTGCTGGTCGCGCATCTGGTGGGCACTGCGCAGTTGGTGACGGTGAATGTGCTGGCGGTGTTGTTTATCACCAGTCGCCTGCTGTACATCATTTGCTATCTGGCGGACTGGGCGGCGCTGCGGTCGGTAGTGTGGTTTGTCGGGATGGGGTTGATTGCCAGTTTCTTTTTTGTGTCGATGTGACAGGCAAGATCAAAAGATCGCAGCGTGCCGCAGCTCCTACATGGGATCGATTTACACCTTGTAGGAGCTGCGGCACGCTGCGAGCTTTTGCCTTTTATGGTTTGTCTGCGACCTGAGGCACTTGCGGCAATGCCGCGCCTTTTGGCCAGAGCATCCAGATCTGCCCCTGCTGTTTCATGTCTCCCGCCAGTTGCCCGGCTGCCTCGCCGGTGCCCCAGAACAGATCTGCACGCACTTCGCCGGCAATCGCGCCGCCGGTATCCTGCGCCGCCACTGGCCGTACCAGCGCCGTGCCGTCCGGGCGCGTGGTCGACAGCCACAACAAACTGCCCAACGGAATCACCTTGCGATCCACCGCTGCGCTGTAACCGGCAGTCAGCGGCACATTCAACGACCCACGCGGGCCTTCGTTGCTGTCCGGGTTGCGGGTGAAGAACACGTAACTCGGGTTGCTCCCCAACAGTTCGGGAATGCGCGCCGGATTGGCCTTGGCCCAATTGCTGATCGCGCCCATGGTCACGTCTTCCTTTTTCAGCTCACCCTGCTCGACCAGCCAGCGGCCAATTGGTCGATATGGGTGACCGTTCTGGTCGGCGTAGGCGATGCGCAATTGGCGACCGTCTTCGGTCTGAATCCGCCCGGAGCCCTGAATCTGCAAAAACTGCAGGTTCATCGGGTCAGTCAGCCACGCCACCACCGGGGCTTTGACGCCTTGGCTCTCGATGGTCGCTGCGTCGTCGTAAGGCTTGAGCACGCGACCTTCAAGACGCCCGCGCAGACGTTTGCCTTTCAGCTCTGGATAAATGCTGTCGAGCGAGACGATGATCATGTCTTCGGGCACACCGTACACCGGCACGTTCGCGGTTTCGGTCTGGGTCAGGCTGCCGGGGTACACCGGTTCGTAGTAACCGGTGATCAAACCGTTGGGGTTGTCATTGGCGGCGCGTAGCCCGTAGACCGCGAGGTTCTGCTTGAGGAACGCGCGGATGTCGTCAGCGTTCTGCGGCACATTGGCCGCTGCCGCGCAGGTCGCGCCCCATACCGCGTCAGCCTTGAGTCGGGTGCAAGCGCTGCGCCATGAACCGAAACCGGCCACCAGATCAGAGTCGGAAACCGCGGGCAGCGCTTCCCACGTGGCGCTGGAGTAAGTCGCCAACGCGTGGGTTTTGGGCTTGGCGGTGTCGCCGCCAGTGCAGCCGGCGAGGATTGCCAGCAGCGGGATGGTTGCGAAGAGCGGATGACGCCAGGCCTTGAAACGGCTGTTCATGGAGATTTTCCTGTGTCGGTTGCAGAAGTGCTCCATGCGCTGATGCAACCCTATTATTAATGGGGCTATTGGTGTTTGCCTGTCGCGCGGGGATACTGGCCGCCGATTTCCGTGACCTGAAGCCACCATGACTCTTAAAAGACTTTCTGTTGTATTGCTGGCCTGTCTGACCTTGTCCGCCTGTGGCGGTGTAGATCCAAACTCTCCGCTGGGCCAGCGCAAGGCCATCTTCAAACAGATGCTCAAGACCGGTGAGGACCTCGGTGGCATGCTGCGCGGACGCATTCCGTTCGACGGGCCGAAATTCGCCGACGGCGCGGTCAAGCTGGATGCCTTGTCCCACGAGCCGTGGAAACATTTCCCGCAGGTGCGCGAAGAAGATCACACCAGCGCCAAGGACGATGTCTGGCAGAAACAGGCACGCTTTCAGGGAATGGCCCGCACCCTTGAAGCGGCCACCGGTGAATTGGTGATCGCCAGCAAGGTTCAGCCGTACAAGGCCAGTAACCTGGGGCCTGCGGTGCAGAAGGTTGAAGATGCCTGCAGCGCTTGCCATAAAGAGTTTCGTGATCATTGATCTGAGTAACTGTGGCGAGGGAGCTTGCTCCCGCTGGGCTGCGCAGCGGCCCCAATATCGGCGCCCGGACGAATCGGGAGTCCTTCGGCCTCCAGCGGGAGCAAGCTCCCTCGCCACAGGGATCTTCGATTACTTATCCAGTTCGTCCAGCGCGTCCTGCAGTTCTTTGCGCGACTCGGCGAGTTTGTTTTTGCGTTTGTCGATCTTTTCCGGATCGCCTTTCTTCATGGCCTTGTCCAGATCTGCCTGGCGCTGGCTGACTTCGTGCTTGGCGTCGAGCACCTTGTTTTCGCGTTCTTTCTTCAAACCGGCATCGGTGCAGTGTTCAGTCACTTCGCGCAGTGCGGTTTCCAGCCCTGCCTGCTGATCGGCGTTGCCGCGTGATTTGGCCTGTTCGATCTGGTTGATGATGCCCTGCTTCTTGGCAGCGCAACCGGTCAGGCCGGGCGCATCTTCGGCGGCCATCAGAGGTGCAGCCATTACGCCGCAAAGTGTCAGCAGGGCGAGCGGTGCATAAAATTTCATAAAAGCTCCATGTGCAAAGACATACAGGTCGGTGGGGCACTGCGCTGTTGGAGCGCCTCGGCGACTTTGGGTTCCCGATGTACCGGGGATTACGAATTCAAAAGCCGTCGATGCCGGCGGCTTGCAAGGTGTCTCTCAGGGCCAGCACCTGCGGGTCGCGGAAAAATGCGCTCAATTGCGCCGCGCGACCGGGGCCGATTCCGGGTTCAGCCTGCCATTGTGCGG
The DNA here is from genome assembly GCF_049897765.1 of Pseudomonas sp. TWP3-2. Classification (NCBI taxonomy): domain Bacteria; kingdom Pseudomonadati; phylum Pseudomonadota; class Gammaproteobacteria; order Pseudomonadales; family Pseudomonadaceae; genus Pseudomonas; species Pseudomonas sp. TWP3-2. The sequence goes on from NZ_JAFCWW010000015.1 coordinate 15,679, forward strand.
TGTCGCGTTGTGCCAGCGCCTGCCATGAATCAGCCAATTGTGCCTGACCGGTCGGCGGCAGCCCGAGGGCTTTGAGCCATTGTGCGAACGGTCGCTGGCGGGCGCTGTGAAAACTCTCCAGCAGGCGCGCGCTACTGCGTTCGCCAAGGCCGGCAATGTTAGCAAGCTCTGGCCCGTCGAGGGTCAACCAATCCAGCAGGCTGGCGAGGCGGCCTGTTTCGAGAAGTTTCTCCCAAGTACCAGGGCCGACGTGCGGCAGCGCCAGCCCCTTTCTGCCGCTGAGCCAAGTCAAGCGTGCGAGGAACTGACTTTCGCACCCCGGCGTCGGTTGCCAGCAGCTTAGTGGGTGAAAGTCACTGGCGAGAGGAATGTGCATGTCCGTACGCTCGGTGGCGCGCAGCACGACGCTGTCGAGGCGCGGAATTGTCAGCCCGGCCAGACTGATCGCCACCTGATCGCCGGGACGAATGTCCAATTCCTGCCAGCGCTTGAGTGAACTGACGCTGACGCGTTTGATCTGCCGGTCATCGAGCATCACCGGTTCCAGATCCAGCACCGGCGTGATGCGCCCGGTACGACCGATATTGAAGTTGACCCTGCGTACGTCGGCCAACGCCTGAGCGAACGGGTATTTCCAGGCGACGGCCCAGTAGGGTGGGCGCGCTTGCCAGCGTTCGGCGGGTGGACGCTCACTGTGGCGCAGAACCACGCCGTCGGTGGCGAAGGGCAGCGGCGAGCGATACCAGTGATCGCGCCACTTGTGCGCTTGCGCGAGGCTGTTGATTGATTGGCTGTAAATCGATGTCGAAGCGAAGCCCAATTGCTCCAGAGTCGAATTTCGCTCGGGCAGATCAGCCGGTCCTTGCGGCCAGTCCCAGACAAACAAGCCTATTCCCGACGCTTGCTCCGCGCTCAATGTCTTGCGCCCCATCAGTCCGGCGACAGTGGCGCGCGCGTTCAGGCTGCCGGAGCGGGCCTGCACATGCTCGTCGAGTCGCCAGTAAAGTTCGCCCTGAACCAGCAGATCTCGTGACTGTTTCAACCTCTGAGGGATCGCGGCGATCTTCTGTGCCGACACAGTCCAGTCCTGCCCGCGAACCCCGTCGCCACGGCTGATTGCCTGCTGCAACTGGCAGCCGCGATAAACCAGTGTGACTGCCACGCCGTCGATTTTGGGTTGTATCCAGACATCTTTGCGATCGCGCAGCCAGGCTTCAATGGCCGTCGCATCGTGGCGTTTTTCCAGGCCGGTGTGGGCGATGGGGTGTGCGACCGTGCCAGACGCGGTGCGAACTGGATCAGGTGCTGCAGGGAGTTTGAAACACTGTCGCCATGCACTCAGTCGCGAGCGGGATTGGTCATAGAGTTCATCGGCGATCAAGGCGCGGCCTTCGCGATGGTAGGCGTCGTCCCATTGGTTGATCTGCGTTTGCAGGGCGGTGGTTTCGGTCTCGGCTCGGGCGATTGGCCAGTTGGGGCAGTCAGCCGCTTGGGTGGTCAGGGAAGCGAGGCTCAGCAGTAGAGCGAAAATCAGGCGCAGTGTGACAAGCATCGTGAGCGTCCTTGCTCAAGGAGAATGCTCGAAGCCTAGGCGACAAATTGAGGTGGGGAGAGCAGGTGTTTTGCGGGTTGTTTCCAAAGCCAAAATCAAAAGATCGCAGCCTTCGGCAGCTCCTACAGTGAAGGATCTTCGAGCATAAAAAAACCCCGCACGGCGCAAACCGTGCGGGGCTTTCATACAGCCAGAAAATTACAGACCGGCAGCAGAACGCAGGGCGTCGGCGCGGTCGGTTTTTTCCCAAGTGAAGGTGGTGAAGGTGTCTTCGCCAACAGTCTTGGTCTGCGAGGTGCGGCCGAAGTGGCCGTAGGCTGCAGTTTCCTGGTACATCGGGTGCAGCAGGTCGAGCATGGTGGTGATTGCGTATGGACGCAGGTCGAACACTTCACGCACCAGTTTGACGATTTTGTCGTCGCTGATCTTGCCGGTGCCGAAGGTGTTCAGCGAGATCGACGTAGGCTGGGCCACACCGATTGCGTAGGAAACCTGAATCTCGCAACGCTCGGCCAGGCCGGCAGCCACGATGTTTTTCGCCACGTAACGACCGGCGTAAGCAGCCGAACGGTCAACCTTCGAAGGATCTTTACCGGAGAATGCACCGCCGCCGTGACGGGCCATGCCACCGTAGCTGTCGACGATGATTTTGCGACCGGTCAGACCGCAGTCACCTACCGGGCCGCCAATGATGAACTGGCCAGTCGGGTTGATGTGGAACTGAGTGTCTTTGCTCAGCAGTTCGGCAGGCAGTACGTGCTTGACGATCAGCTCCATCACGCCTTCGCGCAGGTCTTTGTACGACACTTCCGGGTTGTGCTGGGTCGACAGAACCACCGCGTCGATCCCGACAACCTTGCCGCCTTCGTAACGGCAAGTCACTTGCGACTTGGCGTCCGGGCGCAGCCACGGCAGCAGACCGGATTTGCGGGCTTCGGCCTGGCGCTGCACCAGCTGGTGCGAGAAGGTGATCGGTGCTGGCATCAGCACGTCGGTTTCGTTGCTCGCGTAGCCGAACATCAGGCCCTGGTCGCCCGCGCCCTGATCTTCAGGTTTGGCACGGTCGACACCCTGGTTGATGTCAGGGGACTGCTTGCCGATGATGTTCATCACGCCGCAGGTCGCGCCGTCGAAGCCAACGTCGGAGCTGTCGTAGCCGATGTCGAGAATCACGGTACGCACGATCTCTTCCAGATCGACCCAGGCGCTGGTGGTCACTTCACCGGCAACGATGGCCACGCCAGTCTTGACCAGGGTTTCCACCGCAACGCGTGCGTGTTTGTCCTGGGCGATGATGGCGTCCAGCACCGCATCGGAAATCTGGTCGGCGATTTTGTCCGGGTGCCCTTCGGACACGGACTCGGAGGTGAAGAGGGAGTATTCGCTCATCTCGATTTTTTCCTGAATTTACCGATGGTGAGTGTCGCCAGCCGGTCGCTGAAAATGGCGGACCTGGATCTGGAAACCATTACGTAAGCCTACATAGAGGCTTTCCCCGGGAACGAGTCCCGCAGCGGTGGCCCAACGGGCCAAATCGTCCTGTTCAAACCCCAACCACAGATCACCGCAGGCCTCCCTGGCCCAACTCTGGTTGTGGCTACATAACTCTGTCACGAGCAGGCTACCGCCCGGTTGCAGCAGACTGGCCATGTGCTTGAGCGCATCGGCCGGCGCGGCGAAATGGTGCAACACCATGTTCAACACCACGCAATCGGCTTGCAGGCTCACGCCATTCAATGCATCGGCCAATCGCAGGCTGACGTTAGCCAGTTGTTCACGAACGCAGACCTGACGCGCCAGTTCGAGCATCGCCGGGCTGTTGTCCAGCGCAGTCACGGCACTGAAGCGGCGCGCCAGTTCCGGCAGAAAAGCACCGTCACCGGGGCCGACTTCAATGGCGGTGGCAGCGTCCTTGAAGTTCAGCTTGTCGAGCAGGGCCAGCACGCTTTCACGGTATTGCGGCAGGCCGGCAATCAAATCTTGCTGGGCGCGAAACTTCTCCGCCACCCGTGCGAAAAAGTCCTGACTATTGGCCGCCCGTTGCCCGTGAACCTGTGCGATCCGCGCCTGTACATCGTCGGGCAGGATCAGGTTGTCGACTTCTTCAAGCAGTGCGGCGTGCAGCTTGCCGCCCAGCAGTTCGGTATGCGGGAGGGCGCGGCGATAAAAGATCGCATTGCCTTCGCGGCGCGTCGCCACCAGATCGGCTTGCGCCAACACCTTGAGGTGATGGCTCATGCCGGACTGACCAATACCAAAAATCTGCGCCAGCTCCAGTACACCGAACGAATCGTTGGCCAGCGCGCGCAATACATTCAGCCGCAGCGGATCACCGCCAGCCTTGCACAAGGCCGCCAGCTCGTCGCAGTCGTCATGGCGAATGGAAGGCACACGTAAGTTCATAGGGCCAGCAGTCTAGAGACGGCCGGAAAACACCGCAAGGCCAATATCAAAAAGTTTTGATATTGCTCGATGGGTGGCGTTTTTTTGCACTTCTCACTGATCGGTTAACTCTACAAACCTGTAGCGGAAAGGTTTCACCAGCCGAAACCGCCGCTATCCATGGGAAAAACGCCTTTGGATGACTATCTGTCATTGCCCCAAGGCGTCCCGGTGAGGGAAAATGCTCGCCTTTTTTCCGATTCGTTTTATTCAAGCCCCCAGGAGATCAGCGATGCCTAGCCGTCGTGAGCGTGCCAACGCCATTCGTGCCCTCAGCATGGATGCCGTGCAAAAAGCCAACAGCGGCCATCCCGGTGCCCCGATGGGTATGGCGGATATCGCCGAAGTACTTTGGCGCGACTACCTCAAGCACAACCCGAGCAATCCATCGTTCGCTGACCGTGACCGCTTCGTGCTGTCCAACGGCCACGGCTCGATGTTGATCTATTCGCTGCTGCACCTGACCGGTTACGACCTGTCGATTGACGACCTCAAGCGGTTCCGTCAACTGCACAGCCGCACGCCGGGCCACCCGGAACTCGGTTACACCCCGGGTGTTGAAACCACCACCGGCCCGTTGGGTCAGGGTCTGGCCAATGCCGTGGGCTTCGCTCTGGCAGAAAAAGTCATGGGCGCGCAGTTCAACCGTCCTGGCCACAACATCGTCGACCACCACACCTATGTGTTCCTGGGTGATGGCTGCATGATGGAAGGCATTTCCCACGAAGTCGCTTCCCTGGCCGGTACTCTGGGTCTGGGCAAGCTGATCGCTTTCTACGATGACAACGGCATCTCCATCGACGGCGAAGTCGAAGGCTGGTTCACCGATGACACCCCGAAGCGCTTCGAAGCCTACAACTGGCAAGTGATCCGCAACGTTGACGGTCACGACCCGGAAGAGATCAAGACCGCCATCGAGACCGCGCGCAAGAGCGCACAGCCGACCCTGATCTGCTGCAAGACCACCATCGGTTTCGGTTCGCCGAACAAGCAGGGTAAAGAAGACTGCCACGGCGCCCCGCTGGGTGACGCGGAAATCGCTCTGACCCGTCAGGCGCTGAACTGGAACCACGGCCCGTTCGAAATCCCGGCCGACATCTATGCCGAGTGGGATGCCAAGGAAAGCGGTCGCGCTGTAGAAGCCGAGTGGGATCAGCGTTTCGCCGCTTACTCCGCCGCGTTCCCGACCGAAGCCAACGAACTGATCCGTCGTCTGAGCGGTGAGTTGCCGGCCGACTTCTCCGAAAAAGCCGCGGCTTACATCGCTGATGTCGCTGCCAAAGGCGAAACCATCGCCAGCCGTAAAGCCAGCCAGAACGCCCTGAACGCGTTCGGCCCGCTGCTGCCGGAAATGCTCGGCGGTTCGGCTGACCTCGCCGGTTCCAACCTGACCCTATGGAAAGGTTGCAAAGGCGTCAACGCTGAAGATGCCAGCGGCAACTACATGTACTACGGCGTGCGCGAATTCGGCATGACCGCAATCATGAACGGCGTGGCTCTGCACGGCGGTCTGGTGCCTTACGGCGCAACCTTCCTGATGTTCATGGAATACGCGCGCAACGCTGTGCGTATGTCGGCGCTGATGAAGCAGCGTGTGATCCACGTCTACACCCACGACTCGATCGGTCTGGGCGAAGACGGCCCGACGCACCAGCCAATCGAGCAACTGACCAGCCTGCGCACCACGCCAAACCTCGACACCTGGCGTCCAGCCGATGCGGTTGAATCGGCAGTGGCCTGGAAACACGCCCTGGAGCGCAAGGACGGCCCGTCGGCGCTGATCTTCTCGCGTCAGAACCTGCAGCACCAAACCCGTGATGCCGGGCAGATCGCCGACATCGAGCGTGGCGGTTACGTGTTGAAGGATTGCGCAGGCGAGCCTGAGCTGATCCTGATCGCTACCGGTTCGGAAGTCGGCCTGGCGGTTCAAGCCTTCGACAAACTGACCGAGCAGGGCCGCAAGGTGCGTGTGGTTTCCATGCCTTGCACCAGCGCGTTCGATGCTCAGGACGCTGGCTACAAGCAAGCCGTTCTGCCATTGCAGGTCAGCGCACGTATCGCGATCGAAGCGGCGCACGCCGACTTCTGGTTCAAGTACGTGGGTCTGGAAGGTCGCGTGATCGGCATGACCACCTACGGCGAATCGGCTCCGGCTTCGGCGTTGTTCGAAGAATTCGGCTTCACCCTGGAAAACATCCTCGGTCAGGCTGAAGAACTGCTGGAAGACTAAGGCAACGCGGTGACCTAAGGGTCACCGCAATCCCCTGTGGGAGCTGGCTTGCCAGCGATAGGGCCATCAGCTTCAACATAAATGTTGCCTGAACGGACGCTATCGCTGGCAAGCCAGCTCCCACAAGGGTTGTGTTGCAACAAACATTGCGTCTGCCTGCGTACTATCGAGAACCCCATGCCTCAACCGCGTCCCTACAAAGTTGCACTCAACGGCTACGGCCGGATTGGTCGTTGCGTCTTGCGTGCGTTGTTCGAGCGAGGGGCGAGTGCCGGGTTTGAAATTGTCGCAATCAATGATCTGGCCGACATGGCCAGCATTGAATACCTGACACGCTTCGACTCCACCCATGGCCGGTTTCCCGGCGAAGTGCGGATCGACGGTGATTGTCTGCATATTAATGGCGACTGCGTGAAGGTCCTGCGCAGTGCCACCCCCGAAGGCATCGATTGGGCGTCACTGGGCGTCGATCTGGTGCTCGAGTGTTCCGGTGCCTATAACACTCGTGAAGACGGCCAGCGTTTCCTCGACGCCGGCGCGCCGCGGGTGTTGTTCTCGCAGCCGATGGCCAGCGAGGCGGATGTCGACGCCACCATCGTCTACGGCGTCAATCAGGATTGCCTGACTGGCGACGAGCTGCTGGTTTCCAATGCTTCCTGCACCACTAACTGCGGCGTGCCGCTGTTGCGCTTGCTCGATCAGGCGATCGGTCTGGATTACGTGTCGATCACCACGATTCACTCGGCGATGAACGATCAGCCGGTGATCGATGCTTATCACCACGAAGACCTGCGCCGCACGCGTTCGGCGTTCCAGTCGGTGATCCCAGTGTCCACTGGTCTGGCGCGCGGCATCGAACGCCTGCTGCCGGAACTTGCCGGGCGAATTCAGGCCAAAGCCGTGCGCGTGCCGACGGTCAACGTGTCCTGCCTCGACATCACGATGCAGACCGCGAGCGACACCGACGCCAGCGAGGTCAACCGGATCCTGCGCGATGCCGCCACCAGCGGCCCGCTCAAGGGGCTGCTGGCTTACACCGAGCTTCCCCATGCAAGCTGCGATTTCAATCATGACCCACATTCGGCCATCGTCGATGCCAGTCAGACCCGCGTTTCCGGCCCTCGGCTGGTGAACATACTGGCCTGGTTCGACAACGAATGGGGTTTTGCCAACCGAATGCTGGACGTTGCAGATCACTATCTGCAAACAGCGATTTCAAAAAAACCTGCTCTCTAAGAACAGCTATTTCAGGAAGTGCGACCCATGACCGTGTTGAAGATGTCCGACCTCGATCTGCAAGGTAAGCGCGTATTGATCCGCGAAGACCTCAACGTCCCAGTCAAGGACGGTGTTGTCACCAGCGACGCGCGCATCCTGGCTTCGCTGCCGACCATCAAGCTGGCCCTGGAAAAAGGCGCGGCGGTGATGGTCTGCTCGCACCTTGGCCGTCCGACCGAAGGCGAATTCTCTGCCGAGAACAGCCTCAAGCCAGTCGCTGACTACCTGAGCAAGGCGCTGGGTCGCGAAGTGCCGCTGGTGGCTGATTACCTCGGCGGCGTTGACGTCAAGGCCGGCGACATCGTGCTGTTCGAAAACGTGCGCTTCAACAAGGGCGAGAAAAAGAACGCTGACGAACTGGCCCAGCAATACGCTGCCCTGTGCGACGTGTTCGTGATGGATGCTTTCGGCACCGCGCATCGCGCTGAAGGTTCGACGCATGGCGTGGCCAAGTTCGCCAAAGTCGCTGCCGCCGGCCCGCTGCTGGCTGCTGAGCTGGACGCATTGGGTAAGGCATTGGGCGCTCCGGCGCAACCGATGGCTGCCATCGTTGCCGGTTCCAAGGTTTCGACCAAACTCGACGTACTAAACAGCCTGAGCCAGATCTGCAATCAACTGATCGTCGGCGGCGGCATCGCCAACACCTTCCTCGCTGCTGCCGGTCACCCGGTCGGCAAGTCGCTGTACGAGCCGGACCTGCTCGACACCGCTCGCGCCATCGCCGCCAAAGTCAGCGTGCCGCTGCCAGTCGACGTGGTTGTCGCCAAGGAATTCGCTGAGAGCGCCGAAGCCACGGTCAAGCTGATCGCCGACGTCGCTGCCGACGACATGATTCTGGACATCGGCCCGCAGACCGCTGCCAACTTCGCCGAACTGCTGAAGTCGTCGAAAACCATCCTGTGGAATGGCCCGGTCGGCGTGTTCGAATTCGATCAGTTCGGCAACGGCACCAAAGTGCTGGCCGAAGCCATCGCCGAGAGCGATGCGTTCTCGATTGCTGGCGGTGGCGACACCCTGGCGGCCATCGATAAATATGGCGTTGCAGAAAAGATCTCCTACATTTCCACCGGCGGTGGCGCATTCCTCGAATTCGTCGAAGGCAAAGTGCTGCCGGCCGTTGAAGTCCTGGAAAGCCGGGCCAAGGCCTGAGGCCGCCCGTTTGGCCAGGCAAAGGAGTGTTTACATGGTCAAGTCGTTAGCGCTGTTGTTGCTGACCGGAACGCTGGCGGCCTGCGGGAGCAATCCCAAGGCCGAGCCGACCGCGGCACCCGGCAAACCGGATAAAGGCTGCTACCAGGCCGACTGGCAGGCCGAAACCAACCCGGTGCTGAACAAGCGCTCGGGGCCGGACGGTCTGGAAAAATACGAGACGCAAACCCCGGCCAAGGAACATGGTTGTCCTTGACCGGTCTGACTCTTTACTCAAGGCCGGCGGCGTGCGCTGCCGGTCGAGGAACACCGATGAAAGGCTTGATCGCCGTAGCGGCGTTGGCAATGTTGGGTGGCTGCGCGCAGTGGAACCCGTTCCTGTCCTCCGCACCTGCGGATAACTGGACCACCTGGACCTGCGACAGCCAGGCCAAAGTGCTCTGGCGCTTCACGGATGCCGGGCGCAAGGAAGTCGACGTGCGGCTCGGCGGCGCCGATCAGGTCTATCGCCTGAAAGAACAGCCGGGCGCCTCGGGTACGCTGTACAGCGACGACATGCTGGCGTTTCACATCAAAGGTGAAGAAGGCCTGGCGTACTGGGTCGCCACCAATGATCTGATCGGCCGTGGCTGCAAAGCCGAGTAGCTCCAACAGATTTACGGATGATGCCTTTTTGTGGCGAGGGAGCTTGCTCCCGCTGGAGTGCGAAGCGGTCCCAAGCTTTTAACGACTGCTTCGCAGCCGAGCGCGAGCAAGCTCGCTCGCCACAGGTTGAGTCACATACAAGATTTTGCTTTATCGAATCACCGGGCCGGGCCTCGACCCCCGATCCGCAATCACTTGAATAGCCGCCGCCGCTCCGGCAGGCTGGCACGATTAACGACCCAAACCGGGAGAGACACACACAATGGCACTTATCAGCATGCGCCAGATGCTGGACCACGCAGCCGAGTTCGGCTACGGCGTTCCAGCCTTCAACGTCAACAACCTTGAGCAGATGCGCGCCATCATGGAAGCCGCTGACAAGACTGACTCCCCGGTGATCGTCCAGGCTTCGGCCGGCGCCCGCAAATACGCCGGCGCGCCATTCCTGCGTCACCTGATCCTCGCGGCGATCGAAGAATTCCCGCACATCCCGGTGTGCATGCACCAGGACCACGGCACCAGCCCTGACGTCTGCCAACGCTCGATCCAACTGGGCTTCAGCTCGGTGATGATGGACGGCTCGCTGGGCGAAGACGGCAAGACCCCGACCGACTACGACTACAACGTCCGCGTTACCCAACAAACCGTAGCCCTGGCTCACGCCTGCGGCGTTTCGGTAGAAGGCGAGCTGGGCTGCCTGGGTTCGCTGGAAACCGGTATGGCCGGTGAAGAAGACGGCATCGGCGCAGAAGGCGTTCTCGATCACAGCCAAATGCTCACCGACCCGGAAGAAGCCGCTGACTTCGTCAAACGCACCCAGGTCGACGCCCTGGCCATCGCCATCGGCACCAGCCACGGCGCCTACAAATTCACCAAGCCACCTACCGGCGACGTGCTGGCCATCGACCGCATCAAGGAAATTCACAAACGCATCCCGAACACCCACTTGGTGATGCACGGTTCCTCGTCGGTGCCACAAGAGTGGCTGGCAATCATCAACCAGTACGGCGGCGACATCAAAGAAACCTACGGCGTACCGGTTGAAGAAATCGTCGAAGGCATCAAGCACGGCGTACGCAAGGTCAACATCGACACCGACCTGCGCCTGGCATCCACCGGCGCCATGCGTCGCCTGATGGCCACCAACCCAAGCGAATTCGACCCGCGTAAATTCTTCGGCGCGACCGTGACCGCGATGCGTGATGTGTGTATCGCTCGCTACGAAGCTTTCGGTACTGCGGGTAATGCTTCGAAGATCAAACCGATCTCGCTGGAAGCGATGTATCAGCGTTATCTGAAGGGTGAGTTGAACGCCAAGGTCAATTGAGACTGGGTGTTTAGCTGATTTGAAAGAAACCCGCCGAGAGGCGGGTTTTTTGTGTTGTTTAACGTAATCCCAGTTTAAGTCTGCATGATATTTCTAGTGCTAATAAAAGATAACCTCTCGACCATAGTTTTGAGGTTGTGTCAGCGCTGCTAGTTGCTCAAATTTATCGGGAGCCGAATTGGATATATAGATTGGTGGAAAAGACGAGTGCTGCTCATTCTGCGGTGAGACGCTGACTTCTATTGAATTGTCGTCATAAATCGTTGTTTCAACAATTGCTGCGCCACTTGTAGTCACTGAAATTGATGTAGTAGGTTTTTTTCGTGAATACGCGCACACTCGGCCTTGATATTGACGCAATTTGATATTCGGATCTTCAAGCTTGAATAGTGCATAGGTTCTTTGGCCCCACACGCTTGCTTCAGTAGAATCGGTAGGGCCCTCTTTGAGTTTGAGATTTACGTCTTTTTGATGAATGGTTTCGATCGAGCCCTTGGGGGTTTTGATTGTGAGGTGTGGTGCTTCTATTTTCAGTATTTCGGCATTGTCATACAAGGTTCCATTTACCGTTAAATCTGCAAAATCTCCTACGCCTAATACAAGGAAATCTCTGCATTGGGAAAATACTTGGGCCATGATAATCACGCTCGAAGGTGGTTGGTAGGTCTGCTCGTAGCAGTTGTTTGTTCAAGATAGCAATGACGAACGTTATAAAAGATTCGCCTTTCTGGATATTTGCAAGTTCTGATTTTTAGCGCTTTTCGTCGTTGATACAACTGTCAGATCTGACAGGTTTTTATGTCGATTTGTTACTGAGGCTATATCGAATTATCAGGTGGCCGGAAAAGCACCGGCGGATTTTTCTGTTTGGATGACGCGAATATATTCAAAGATCACGAATTGACCTGTTACTTCAACTCAACTTTATCCAGTGCCTGATTCACCGCCAATTCTCCAAGCATCACCAGTTGAGCAATCCCCAACGCGGTTTTACGGTGAGCGGGATCAAGCACGGCGGCGAAGTTGTTGAGCATTTCGCTGGCGGATCCGAGGGTTTCGCTGGCGTTGGCCAGCAGGGATTCGGTGTTGTAGGCGGGGTTGGCGAGGTACATGGTTTCGGGTTCGTTGACCGTGGCCATGATGCGCGCGCCGGGGCATAGGTAGTGATCGAGGGCGCGGTCGGCGGCTTGGTTGAGTTTTTTTGAATCGAGAGATTCGTAGGGGGAGGCCGGGTCTGTTGCCGGCGGGTGTGGCGTTGATTTAGTCATTTGCTCGAAACCTGATTGGAGTGCCCCCCTTTGGCTACTAATCAAAGTGGAGGCAACTGTACGCAGGTTAGTAGACCGGGGTTTCGAGCAAGCCGGCGCACCCGAAGGTGCCCTGCGCACAGTCGCCATCGAGTGCAGGAATCGAAATTCCTGACTGACAGATGCTTGTGCATCAAGCTTGAAACCACGGGCTACTAAACCCGATCACTGCGAATCAGTGACCCGAATCAAGTTACCGATGGCCCTCCAGGCGCACAAGCCGGCGGATTCTGGCGTAGTGGTAGGTAATGGCGCAAGGCGTTGTAGGCTGAATGACGTAACGCTGAGTGTCTTTAAACAGCAGGGTAAACAGCGACGGGATTGGCCTAATGATGAGCCTGTGGCTAGGGGATAAATCCCCTAGCCACAGGTTTGGCGCAAACAAGGGCGCAACAACGTGACAGATTTATTTTTGGGACTGGCCGCCATTAAATAAATCTGTCCCCAATGTTAATGTTCTGGCCCCCAATGTTCTCTGCTGCAACACAGCTGGGCATACTGAATTCAATACTCGATGACGACACAACCGTCAGACCCTGCGCTGGCATTTTGGCCTTTTTGGCCTGTTTGTGAACTTGAATTGATAATGCCACCTTCACCGCCGCGGCCACCGTGGCCTCCGCCACACGCGGTATCAGCAGGTGCGCCTCCAGGTCCAGGTATTTCACTGCCACCGGATCCGTTATTGCCGCTATTTTGACCTTTCCCGCCCCAGTTTAAAGTGCATCCGGAGGCGTAAGGGGCGCCGCCGTCACCACCAACTCCTGCGGTGTTGCCAGTCGGGGATCGACCTTTGCCCCCGCCCCCTCCTCCCTTTCCCCCGTTTGCGGAGTATCTGGTGGGAATAAAAACTCCACCCCGATTTCCGCGTGTTGTTTCAACACCGGTTCGCTCTCCTTCTTGACCTCCTGCTCCGTCGCCGTCTAGAGCACCACCATGTCCCGGAATTCCTCCAGCTCCCACGCTAACTTGAAGCTCGTCACCTTCATTGACGCCTATAGCACAACTAACACTAGAGCCGCCGCCGCCGCCCCCACCCCCCGCGCCACGCGAATTCAATGCAAGTCCATCATGGGCGCCACCACCACCGCCTCCACCACCTCCTGCACCAACGAGCGTGAACTTTATTCCAGTAACTCCCTGAGGTACGGTAAAAATTTCAAACGAATGCTGGCTGTAAATTACAGTACTGGCGAGAGCAGGATAAGCGCACGCTGAGAGTATTCCAGTGCCTAAAGCCATCGCTAATTTCAAGTTTTGCATAGTTTAACTCCTGATTTGTGTGCTTTTTTACTGTACGAGGAACGGTATGCATCCGAGGTACAGGTTGAAGCTCCGGAGCACAGTTTCCAACTGTCAGAAATGATAGTTGTTTATATCAATTATGAATATTAAATGTCGTGTATCTGCGATTCGTGGATTGAAGGGGTTCTTGGTTCTTGGCTCTTGGGGGAAGGAAGTAGGAGATACGAGAGAGGAGAGAGGAGATACATCCGAAATCTACGACGGGATGCGTGACAACACGTTTCGATGAATTGCGCTTGTGATATTTGAAGTTGATATATAGAACTGTCAAATGTTACAGGTGCAGTTGCTCTGGCTTTTGCGCATATTTGAATAGTTAAGTCCTGCGCATTCTCGTGTATGACGTGGAAATTTAAGATGAGACGCATGCAATCCATATTGATTTATAACGTTGAAACGATGATTGAAAAGGGAGATAAGTTAGATTCCATGCTCAAGAATGGAGGCGCTGGAAGTGGTACATTGATTTCGACAGACTTTGATGCCGCCGCTTTTTGTTATTGCAATGAACATGAGAAGCGGTGGGAATCACTACATTCATCCTTTTATCCTTCGCTTTCTTTACTAAACCCGATGACTGCGAATCAGTGACCCGAATCAAGTTACCGATGGCCCTCCAGGCGCACAAGCCGGCGGACTCTGGCTTAGTGGTAGGTAATGGCGCAAGGCGTTGTAGGCTGGAGGACGTAACGCCGCGTGTCTTTAAACAACTGGCTAAACAGCGACGGGATTGGGCTGGTAATCATGAACCTGTGGCGAGGGAGCTTGCTCCCGCTGGGGCGCGAAGCGGCCCTGAAAGATGGGCCTGCTGCGCAGTTCAGCGGGAGCAAGCTCCCTCGCCACAGGGTTCGGTGACCTGACGATTTATTTGTCGTGGTCGATGTCGAGCTTGCTGAAGGTCACCTGCCCACCCTCACTCGTGTATCCGGTGTTGTCCTGCACATAAACGCCAGCCTTGAAGTACAACGGTTTATTCCTCCACGTCGCGCTGATCTGCGAATCCCACTGATACCCCGCCGCGCTGATGCCTAGTGCGCCACCCGGGCTCAGGTGAATCAGGTAGTTGAACTCGCGGTCCATTTTGATCCCGGTCGCCAGGGTGATGACGCGACTTTCATCGTCGTCCGGGTGCATACGCACTTTGATGACGAGGTTGCCGGTTTCGGTCTTGGTTTTGTACTGGTACTCAAGCTTGACCATCGGTTTCTGGCTTTCATACGCATGAATCTGGCCGATGACGATCTTGCCTGAGCTGGGGACTTTGTTGACCGTCAGGGTCGCGCGCAGCGAGTTATCGGCGTCCGGATAGAGCCAGTTGCGCAAGGTGCCGTTGCTGTAGGTTTCGCGCAGTTCGGTGCGGGGGTAGATGGCGTTTTCGGTTTTCGAGCCTGTCACCGGGGACCAGAAAAACAAGGTGCCGGTGTCTGAATGGAAGTATTGATTCTTGAAGCCTTTGACCAGTTTGGAGGTTTCGACGGTGTAGGGCGGGCTGCCAACGGGAACGCTGAGGTTCCAGGTTGCGAGATCGATCATGTCGTGTGTTCCATTCTGTTTTCACTGCACGCGCGTACCAGAAGCTCTAGCACGCGGGTTTTGGGGGCGGCCTTTATAAACGTAGAAGATTTTTTTGTTAACGCCCGTCCGGCAGATGATTGGCGCCAAACTCCTGTCGAAATGCCATCTGTCCCGGTTTACGGGGGCTGTGGCGGTGACCGTTAGTCGGCTAACCGTGGCTGGGGGCAAATGATGGCTTGATGACAGCTATTGCTTTGAGCGATCCCGGACTAGAGTGGACGCTCAGTACGTGTACGGTTTTTAACCGCGAAACCGCCTGAAGTCCCGACAAGAGAAGCAGCATGGAATGCGCGCAAAACCCGCCAGTTGAAGGCAGCTCTGTCCTTTTGATCGTTGATGATTACCCCGAAAATCTGACCAGCATGCGCGCGTTGTTGCAGCGCCAGGACTGGCAGGTGTTGACGGCTGCCTCGGGTTTCGAGGCGCTGAGTCTGTTGCTTGAACATGAAGTCGATCTGGTGCTGCTGGACGTGCAAATGCCGGGCATGGACGGTTACGAAGTCGCGCGGTTGATGCGCGGCAGCCAGCGCACGCGACTCACGCCAATCATCTTCCTCACCGCCAACGAGCAATCCCAGGACGCCGTAATCAAGGGCTACGCCAGTGGCGCGGTGGATTACCTGTTCAAACCCTTCGACCCGCAGATCCTCAAGCCCAAGGTGCAGGCGTTGCTGGAACACCAGCGCAATCGCCGTGCGTTGCAGCGTTTGAGTCATGACCTGGAAATCGCCCGCGCGTTTAATGCCTCGGTGCTGAATAACGCGGCCGAAGGCATTCTGGTGCTCGGCGAGGACGGTTTGATCCGCTTCGCCAATCCGGCTATTTCGCGGCTGTTGAATGCGCCGGTGAAGGAGCTGGAAGGTAAGGAATTTCTCGATTACTTACAGAAGCCGCACATCGCCGAGTGGGCTGATTCCGAGTTTTACGCCACTTACCAATCCGGCCAGACCTTGCGTCTGCACGATGCGCTGCTGCGAACCGCCCCCGGCCAGCAAGTGCCGGTGGCGCTGTCTTGCGCAGCGCTGCCGGCCGAGCAACAGGCGATGGTGGTGACGGTGCTCGACATGTCGGTGGTGCGCCATCTGCATCAGCAACTTGAGTTTCAAGCAGTGACTGATCCGCTGACCGGGCTGCTCAATCGGCGCGGTTTTTATCAGACTGTCGAGAATTTGCTGCTGCGCGGCGAGCGCGCGGACAGCAGTTGGGTGCTGATGTACCTCGACCTCGACGGCTTCAAACGGGTCAACGATTCCCTCGGCCACGATGCCGGCGACCGGGTGCTGCGCTGGGTGTCCGAGCAGTTGAAGGCGTGCCTGCGACCGTTCGACATTCTCGCGCGCATGGGCGGTGATGAATTTACTGCGCTGCTGGATCTGGAGTTTCCCGAGCAGGCGGCGAAGATTGCCGAAAAGCTCATCGAACGGGTGTCGATCTGTCAGCAGATCGAAGGCATGGACATCGCCCTTGGCGCCAGTATCGGCATCGCCACTTACCCGGATTGCGGCAATAACCTCGACGGGCTGATGCGCGCATCTGACATCGCCATGTACGAGGCCAAGCGCGCCGGGCGTCAGCAATATCGCTTCTACGATCACGAAATGAACGGCCGGGCGCGCTCGCGCTTGATGCTCGAAGAGAGTGTGCGCAACGCCATCGAGAATCGTGATTTCAATCTGGTTTATCAGCCGCAGGTGGCCATCGCCGATGGGCGGATCCGTGGTTTCGAGGCGTTGTTGCGCTGGCAGCATCCGAGCGTTGGTGATGTACCGCCGGGGTTGTTCTTGCCGTTGCTGGAGGAGGCGACGCTGATCAGTCGGCTCGGCAGCTGGATTTATCATCGCAGCGCCGGCCAGCGCAAGGCGTGGGAAGGGCAGTTCGCGGATGATCTGGTGCTCGGCGTGAGCCTGAGCAACACCCAGTTCGGCATGCCGAATCTGGTTACCGAACTACGTCAGGTGCTGGAGCGGCATGGCTTGCAGCCGCATCAGATGGAAGTCGAAGTGACCGAGGAAGCGCTGACGATCAATGCGGACGAAACGCGCAAGCAATTGCGGCTTTTGCGCAATCTCGGGGTGCGGGTGGCGCTGGACGATTTCGGCTCGGGCGCCTGTTCACTGGCGCATTTACGCGATCTGGAGCTGGACACGCTGAAGCTGGATCGACACTTGATCGCCAAGTTACCCGACTCGACCCGCGACGCTTCGCTGGTGCGCAGCGTGCTTGAACTGTGCAAGGAATACGGTTTGCTGGTGATTGCTGAAGGCGTGGAAACCGTCGAGCAACTTCAGTGGCTGCAGGCCCACGGCTGCGAATATGTTCAGGGCTTCCTGGTGGCTCGACCGCTGATCGCCGAGGACGCCGTGCGCTTTGCCCAGCCGTTCGAGTGGAGCGCGTTGGCCGATTGAATTCGCTACACTGGCGACCTTTTCCTGAGCCGTGTCTGCCCGCCCGATGACTGCGTTGAAATACCTCCAGGCCTATCCCGCGAATTTGCAGGATCAGGTGCGCCAATTGATTGCCGAAGAACGCCTCGGTGATTACCTGAGCCAATGCTATCCGGATCGCCACGACGTGCAGAGCGACAAGGCGTTGTATGGCTACGCGCTGGACTTGAAGCAGGAATACCTGCGCAATGCGCCGTCCATCGACAAGGTGCTGTTCGACAACCGCCTCGACCTGACCCACCGCGCGCTCGGCTTGCACACCACGGTGTCGCGAGTGCAGGGCGGCAAGCTCAAGGCCAAGAAAGAGATCCGCATCGCCTCGCTGTTCAAGGAGGCCGCGCCACAGTTTCTGAAAATGATCGTGGTGCATGAGCTGGCGCACTTCAAAGAGTCGGATCACAACAAGGCGTTCTACAAATTGTGTGAACACATGCTGCCGGGGTATCACCAGATCGAGTTTGATCTGCGCGTGTACCTGACGTGGCGGGATATGCAGTGAACGATCAAGAGGATTCATGCATGGACGTGAGCAAGACCAAGAGCAGCTTTTACCGGCGCCTGTATGTGGCGTATCTGATCGACAGCGGTCTGGCCTGCAGCGTGCCGGCGCTGACCGAAGTCACAGGCATGCCCCGGCGTACGGCGCAGGACACGATTGCGGCGCTGGCGGATCTGGATATTGTTTGCGAGTTCGAGCAGGAAGAGGGCGGGCGTAACCATGCCGGAGGTTATCGAATTCGTGAGTGGGGCGCGATTGATCGGGGCTGGATCGAGCGCAATCTGCGGCAGGTGAAGGCGGTATTGGGGTATCCCTGAGTTGCGTGTTCGCCTTGAGATTGTTTGCCCTCACCCCAGCCCTCTCCCAGAGGTAGAGGGGGCCTATTGGGGGATATTGGGGAGAGATGCCGACGTGCACCGGCGCTGGTGAATCCATAATCGCCAAGCTTTTTCAGGTCGATGTTTAGCGCAAGACACCTCGGTCAGTCCCCTCTCCCTCCGGGAGAGGGCTAGGGTGAGGGGCTTTTCAGGAACGCCGCATACCTATATGCGGAATATCATCCTCAAGGTATTCCTCACCCGCGACAACAAACCCGTACCGCCCGTAATACCCCTGCAAATGCGCCTGCGCTGAAAGATAGATCGGCACCTGCGGCCAATGCTTATCCGCCTGCTTCAGCGCCTGTTCCATCATTTCATGTCCCAAACCTTTGCCACGCCCGGCAGGCGCCGTCAGCACCCGCCCGATCACCACGTCGCCTCCCTGGGATTCCGGATCGAGCAGGCGCAGGTAAGCCATCAACTGGTCATCCTCCCAACCCATCAGGTGATAGGTATCGCCGTCCAGGTCCTGGCCGTCGAGGTCCGGGTAAGCGCATTTCTGTTCGACGACAAACACTTCCGACCGCAGCTTCAACAGTGCATATAGCTGCTCCTTGCCCAGATCGCTGTGATGTTTGCAAACCCACTCGATTGTCATCTTCTGATTCCTTGAACTGTGTCGCCCGATACTAAGCGCCGCGACGAATTCTGTCTGTATGGCGCATTAATCTGTGACGAAGGCCAAAATGCCATCATTCCTTTTCCGCGCCGCTGACATCTTTGTGTAATCTGCTGGGAAGCGCTGTGCGATGGCTTCAATGAGCTAACGTTAGGGCCTGGGATTTGCCGGAAAAGGGGTCTTGGGGTTTTGACTGGAAAGCACGCCGGGCTGCCCGCCCGCTAAGGATTTTCAAGCATGCCGCGATTGCATCAAGCCTTTGCTTTGGTCGGGTTGCTGTTGCTGGGTCAAAGCGCTGCAGCAGAGAAACTGCGGCTGGTGTTCGACGTCTGGCCACCGTTTACCGATGACACGCTGGTCAATGGCGGCGTGGCCACCGATATCGTCAGCACTGCACTGGCGCGTGCCGGCTATGCCAGCGGTTACGAACAAGTGCCGTGGGCGCGGGCGTTGCTCGGTGTTGGTGAGGGGCGTTATGACGTGCTGGTCAACGCGTGGTACAACGACGACCGCAAAAAGCTCGGGCAGTTTTCCGGTGAGTATCTGCTCAACCGCATTCGTTTCATCAAGCGCAAAGACGCGCCTATCGAATACAACAATCTTCAAGAGCTGCACACTTATCCGATTGCGGTAGTGCGCGGTTACGCCTATTCGCCGCCGTTCGATGCCGACAGCGCATTGCAGAAAGTCCCGGTGCATAACTTCGCCATGGCAGTGCGCATGCTCGCGGCGGATCGGGTCAAGCTGACGCTGGAAGACGAGTTCGTCGCGCGCTATTACCTGGCGCGCGAATCATCGAAAGTGCGCAATTCCGTGGAGTTTCTGCCCAAGCCGCTGAGCGAGAACAGCCTGCATATTCTCGTCAGCCTGAAGAACCCGCAGCATGCGCAGATCGTCGCCGGGTTTGATCGGGCGATTGCGGCAATGAAGGCTGATGGCAGTTATGACAAGTTACTCAGGCAGCATGGGATGTAAGGGTTGATCCAATATTTTCGGTGGGGCTGATGGCCCAATCGCTGGCAAGCCAGCTCCCACAGGTTTCGCGGTGTACATAAATCCTGTGGGAGCAGCGATTGGGCCAGTCCGGCCGACTCAAGTCTCGCTGGTGTCCTTGATCAGATGCGCCGCCAGGGTGCGCAACGGCCCGAGCTGGCGGCAGATCAGCGCCAGTTGGGTTTGCACCAGCCGCTGGCCTTCATCGATCTCATCGGGCATTTGCTCCAGCTCATTGGCCAGCGCTTCCTCTTCATCACTCTGAATCGCAATCGGCTGCTTGCTCGCCAGCCCCTGCGCGATCTCATCAATGCTCGCCGCCAGACTCACGCCCGCGCCATCGATCAGATGCTCGCGTACATCCGGCGGTAGCGGAGTGTCGCGGTGCGCACCGAGGCCCGAGAGATAGCTGAGCAACGTGTGCGACAGCACCAGAAAGCGGAAACCCACATCGGCTTCTTTGCGGAAATGCCCCGGCTCCATGAGCATGTTGGCCAGCGTAGTCGAAAGCGCCGCATCGGCGTTGTGCGCGTTGCGGCGGGCCAGACGATAGGCGAGGTCATCGCTCTTGCCGGCAGCGTATTGCTGCATGATCTGCCGCAGATAGATGCTGTTGCAGGTCAGGGTGTTGGCCAGCACTTTGTTCAGGCGTCGACCCTGCCAGTCCGGCAGAAACAGAAATACCGCAAGGCCGGCGATCAAACTGCCGAGCAAGGTATCGAACAACCGTGGCAGGAACAGTCCATAACCGTCGCCGACCTGGTTGAAGCAGAACAACACCATGATCGTGATCGCGGCCGTCGCCAGCGTGTAGCGCGTGGTGCGGTTGGTAAAGAACACCACTCCGGCGGCGATGGCGAAACATGACTGCACCAGCGGACTCGGGAACAGATCGAACAGTGCCCACGCCACGGTCAGGCCGATAGCGGTGCCGAAAATCCGCTGACCGAGCTTGCGCCGCGTCGCGCCATAGTTCGGCTGGCAGACAAACAGCGTGGTGAGAATGATCCAGTAACCCTGCGACGGGTGAATCAGATGCACCATGCCGTAGCCGATACTCAACGCCAGCGGCAGGCGCAGGGCATGGCGGAACAGCAGCGAAGTCGGTGTCAGTTGTGTGCGCAGACGAATCCACACGTCTTTGAAATTGCGCGGCGAGCGGTCGAGCAGGCTGCTGTCGGTAGCGTCCGCGAGTGCATCGGGATTGCTCGCGTCGCTGAGCAAACGGTCGAGGGTGCCGAGGTTGGCCGCCAGTGCGCGCAGCGAGCGCAGTAAGCCGCGCCATGCCGGGTTGCTCTGGATGCGCAAGTGTTCGAGGGAGGCGTGCAGGTCGTTGAGGGCTTCGGCAAAACTGGCGTCGTAGATGAATGGCTGGCGCATCTGGATCGATTCGGCCAGCGCCCGGCAGGCCTTGCCTTGCTGGCGCAGCAGGCGCTGGCAGCGGAACAACACGTCGCTGTGGAAAAACGCATCGGCCAGCGCGTTGTAAGGATAGTGCGAGGAACTGGCGCGCTCGTGAATGTCCTGCGCGAGGAAGTACAGCTTCAGGTAGCGACTGACTTTCGAGCCGGGACGACCATTGCCGACCCGGTGCAGAATGATTTCCTTGGCGCTGTTCAGCGCCGCCACGACGCGGCCGTTTTGCTGCGCCAACTCGAGTCGCCGGGCTTCGACGTCCATCTGCCGGATCGGTTCGAACAGTGCGGATTTCAACTTCAGGTAAAAACCCAATTCACGGAACAACCGCGCCAGACTCTGCTGCACCGGCTGATTGGAAAACATCGCCTGCCACAGCACCGAAAGCAAGCCGTACCACGCGGCGCCGGCCACCAGCAGCATCGGTTCGTGCCAGAAATCGGTGACCGCACCGCCGCGCTGATCCACGCCGATCATCGTGTAGACAGACAGAATCAAGGTTGCCGAAGCGATCGCACCATAACGCTCGCCGAGTGCACCGAGCATGGTCAGGCCGAAGCTTGCCAGCGCCAGCGCAATGGCGAAAACGATGGGGTAGGGGAAAAGCAATTCCACCGACAATGCGGCGACGCTGAAACACACCAGCGTTACGGCCAAGGCGTTGAGGCGGCCCTGCCAACTGTCGTCGGTTTCGGCCAGGGCGCTGGCGATAATCCCGAGGAACAGCGGGATCAGCAGCCCCATTTCGTCCTGATACCAACACAGCGCCATGCTGCCGGTCAGGGCGATGAACACCCGCACGCTATAGCTGAATTTATCCAGCGCCCACAGGCGCCGCAAAGACTGACGAAACGAGGTCGAGGACATGAAGTGCGAAGGCCTTCCGAGGCGATGCCGCTAAATTGAGCCAGTAATGACGCCGACGCAATGGCGCCGATCACATCTGACAGCAAAAAATGTTCCTTCCAGCTTCTGTGCCTAACTCAATTCCTGAAATCAACAAAGAACACTGTGGGAGCTGGCTTGCCAGCGATGAGGCCGGCACATCCAACATCGTTGCTGACTGTCAGACCGCCATCGCTGGCAAGCCAGCTCCCACAGGGATTGCATTTCACATTTTGAGAATGGTGTCAGACGTACTGCGCCGCTGCGTAACCGGAGGCCCAAGCCCACTGGAAGTTGAAGCCGCCCAGATGCCCGGTGACGTCGAGCACTTCGCCGACAAAATACAGGCCCGGGCTTTTCAGCGATTCCATGGTTTTCGACGACACTTCACGCGTGTCCACGCCGCCCAGCGTGACCTCGGCCGTGCGATAACCTTCGGTGCCGGCCGGGACGACTTTCCAGCTCCCCAGCTTCTCGGCGATCTCCGCCAGTTCAGCGTGGGTGTACTGTTTCATCGGCTTGGACACGAACCAGTTGTCCGCCAGCAGGTTGGCCATCTTCTTGGTGAAAATCTCGCCGAGCAGGGTTTTCAGTTCGCTGTTCGGGCGCTCGGCGGTTTGCTGTTGCAGCCAGCTCGCGGCATCGTGATCGGGCAGCAAGTTGATCTCGACCGTGTCGCCAGATTCCCAGAACGAGGAAATCTGCAAAATCGCCGGGCCGCTGAGACCACGATGCGTGAACAGGATGTTCTCGCGAAAACTCTGATCGTTGCAGCTGACCAGACAATCCACCGAGGTGCCGGATAATTCGGTGCACAGCTCTTTCAACTGGTCGGTGATGGTGAACGGCACCAGCCCGGCGCGGGTCGGCAGCAATTCATGGCCGAACTGTTTGGCGACCTGATAACCGAAGCCAGTAGCGCCCAGCGTCGGGATCGACAGTCCGCCGGTGGCGATCACCAGCGACTGGCACTGGATCTGCCCGAGGGTGGTGTCGAGCAGGTAACCACCCTCGACTTTCTCGATGGTCTGAATCGAGGTGTCGAGGTGCAGGCTGACGCCGACCTGATCGCACTCGGTGAGGAGCATTTCGAGGATGTCGCTGGATTTGTTATCGCAGAACAACTGGCCGAGTTTTTTCTCGTGGTAGGGCACGCCGTGTTTGGCGACCATGCCGATGAAATCCCACTGGGTGTAACGCGCCAGCGCGGATTTGCAGAAATGCGTGTTGTGCGAGAGGAAATTGCTCGGCTCGGTGTACATGTTGGTGAAATTGCAGCGCCCACCGCCGGACATCAGGATTTTCTTGCCGGCCTTGTTCGCATGATCGAGCAGCAACACCTGACGCCCACGCCCGGCGGCGGTCAATGCACACATCAAACCTGCGGCGCCAGCGCCAATGATCACGACTTCGGTAGAGCGCAAAACGGTGTCCTCAAATTTCACTAAACAGACCAGGGAAGGCTTTTGTGGCGAGGGAGCTTGCTCCCGCTCGGCTGCGCAGCAGTCGTAAACCTGGAATCACGGAGTGACTGGCAGATTGAGGGGGCCGCTTCGCAGCCCAGCGGGAGCAAGCTCCCTCGCCACAGGTTCAACCGAATACAGTCAGAGGATGCGGACGCGCAGCGAGCGGCCTTTGATCTTGCCGTCGTTCAGGCGCTGCAACGCCTGCATCGCAACGGTGCGTTCAACCGCCACATAGGCCTGGAAGTCGAAGATCGCGATCTTGCCAACCTGTGCGCCCGGAATCCCGGCGTCGCCAGTCAGAGCACCGAGAATGTCGCCCGGACGCACTTTGTCTTTACGGCCGCCACCAATGCACAGCGTGCTCATCGGCGGCTGCAGCGGGGCGCCGCCCTGTGATTTCAGGTTATCGACCTGATCCCAGTTCAGCGGGGATTTCTGCAGTTGTTCGATGGCTTGCGCGCGGTGCGCTTCCGACGGCGCGACCAGGCTGATCGCGATGCCTTTTTCGCCCGCACGACCGGTACGGCCAACGCGGTGAATGTGGATTTCCGAGTCGCGGGCCAGTTCGACGTTGAGCACCATGTCCAGCGAATCGATGTCCAGACCACGCGCGGCGACGTCGGTGGCGACCAGTACCGAAGTACTGCGGTTGGCGAACATCGCCAGCACCTGGTCGCGGTCACGCTGCTCCAGATCGCCGTGCAGGCCGACGGCGGAAATGCCTTTGGAGGTCAGGTGATCAACGGTTTCCTGCACTTGCTGCTTGGTGAAGCAGAACGCCACGCAAGACGCCGGACGGAAGTGGTGCAGAACTTTGGTCACCACGCTCATGCGCTCTTCCGGGGTGATCTCGTAGAAACGCTGCTCGATCTGCGTGTCATCGTGGAACGCTTCGGCTTTAACCGTTTGCGGGTCACGCATGAACTTCGAGGCAAGTTGCTTGATGCCCACCGGGTAGGTCGCGGAGAACAGCAACGTCTGACGGCGCGAAGGCGTCTTCTCGATGATGTCTTCGATGGCGTCGTAGAAACCCATGTCGAGCATGCGGTCGGCTTCGTCAAGGATCAGCGTGTTCAGGCCGTCAAGCACCAGCGAACCCTTGCGCAAGTGTTGCTGGATACGCCCTGGGGTGCCGACGATGATGTGCGCGCCGTGCTCCAGCGAAGCGATCTGCGGGCCGAAAGACACGCCGCCGCACAGGGTCAGAATCTTGATGTTGTCTTCGGCACGGGCAAGACGACGGATTTCCTTGGCGACCTGGTCTGCCAGTTCGCGCGTCGGGCAGATCACCAGTGCCTGGCAACCGAAGTAGCGCGGATTGATCGGGTTCAGCAGACCGATACCGAACGCAGCGGTCTTGCCGCTGCCGGTCTTGGCCTGGGCGATCAGGTCCATCCCTTTGAGGATCACCGGCAAGCTCTGCGCCTGGATTGGCGTCATCTGGGCATAACCGAGAGATTCGAGGTTAGCCAGCATGGCGGCGGACAGCGGCAGAGTATTAAAAGCGGTGGCGATGGTGGTCACGGGACTGGCCTGCAAAACAAAATGTCGCGCAGTATACCAGCCCGGTGGCCATTCGCCCTAAGGCTCGATGTGTTCTTCCGGACGTTTGACCCGCCGTCCGTCATTCTTCGACAGCTGCGAGAAGATCGTGGCGGCGAGCATCGCCATGATGCCAACGGTGACGAACGTGAGCTGAAAGGCGCCCAACACGGTGTCAACGCCGTCGTTGCCGACCTCGGCGGTGAAGCCGCCGAGCAATGCGCCGGCGCAGGCGACGCCGAGGCTCAACGACAGTTGCGCGACCACCGATAACAAGCTGTTGCCGCTGCTGGCGCTGGCGTCGTCGAGGTCGATCAGGGTCACGGTGTTCATTGCGGTGAATTGCAGCGAATTGATCGCGCCGAGAACTGCCAGCAGGCACAGCAGCAGCCAGTAAGGCGTCTGCTCGCTGACCAGGCCCATGCTCGCCAGCATGATCCCCAGCAGCAACGTGTTGACGGTGAGGATGGTGCGGTATCCGAAACGCTCGATCAGCGGCCGCGCCACGGATTTGGCGAACATCGCCGCAGCGGCCAGCGGCAACATGCTCATCCCCGCTTGCGACGGCGAATAGCCCAGTGCCACTTGCAGCAGCAACGGCACCAGAAACGGCAGGGCGCCGCTGCCCAAACGGGCGAACAGGTTGCCGAGAATGCCGACGGCAAACGTGCGGGTTTTGAACAAAGAAGGCGCGAACAGCGGATTTTCAATGTGCCCGGCACGCAACCAATACGCCGCCAGACAAGCCATGCCGCCGAACAGCAGCAACATCACCCGCAGGTGCGGCAGATGCAGTTCGCCGAGGCCTTCCATGGCGATGGTGATCAGCACCATCGCCGCGCCGAACAGCAGGAAACCCAAACTATCGAAGCGCGTGCGCTCGGTGCCGCGCAGGTCGGGAATGAATTTCCACACCGCGTAGCAACCGATCGCGCCGACCGGCAGGTTGATCAGGAATATCCAGTGCCACGTCAGGTACTCGACCATCCAGCCGCCCATGGTCGGGCCGATCAGCGGGCCGAGCAGGCCGGGGATGGTGATGAACCCCATGATCCGCACCAGTTCCGAGCGCGGGTAGGCGCGCAGCACCACCAAACGCCCGACCGGCAGCATCAGTGCGCCGCCCAAACCTTGAATGACACGGGCGCCGATCAGCATGCTCAGGCTGCTGGAAAGCGCGCAAAGCAGCGAGCCGATGCTGAACAGCAGAATCGCGCCGAAAAAGATTTTCTTGGTGCCGAAGCGATCAGCGATCCAGCCTGAGGCCGGGATCAGTAGTGCGACCGTGAGCATGTACGCGATGATCACGCCCTGCATGCGCAGCGGATCTTCAGCGAGATCACGGGCCATGGCCGGCAGGGCGGTGTTGAGAATGGTCCCGTCGAGGGACTGCATGAAGAACGCAATGGCGACGACCCACGGCAACCAGCGGGCGGTGATGGCGTCGAGAGGCAGGCGGTTGGGCATGGAACCTCTGAGAAAGTGAATCAGACGGAACACGACCCTGTGGGAGCTGGCTTGCCAGCGATCGCGGACTTTCAGACAGCGATGATGTTGAGTCTGATGCCCTCATCGCTGGCAAGCCAGCTCCCACAGGTTTTGCGGTGTTACAAGGTCAAAGTGAGTCGGCTGACCAGCGCTCCCGGCAACAGCGCCGAGGAGGTATTGCGCTGGCTATACGTGCTCGCCGAGAGCAACAACTCGCGCTCCGCCGTCAACGCCTCAAGCTGCGAACCGAGCAGGCTGTAAGCGCTGTCATCAAAACGCATGGTGCTGACCGGCGCTTGAATCTCGCCGTTCTCGACCCAGAACGTCGCAAACCGGGTCATCCCGGTCAAACGCGCCGCCGGCTGATCGGAGAAGTTCAGGTACCACAGGTTGCTGATGTACAGTCCGGTGCCCAATTGCTTGAGGATCTCCGCTTGCGGCAGATCACCGGCGGCCATGTTCAGCGCACTCGGCGCTTCACCGCCGCCGGCGCCGTTGGCCGTCAGGCCATACTCGGCAGCGCTGCGCGAACCGACCAGTTGCTCGCCGGCCTTGCCTTCGATGATCAGCCGCAGATCGCTGCGCGGATAACCTTCGCCGGAGAATGCCGGGCTTAGCGAGTCGCTGACTTTCTCATCCAGCGACACCAGCGGACTGAACGACTGATCGCCGACATACAACTTTTGCAGCGGACTGCTCTTGCTGGCAATCGACTGCGCCGAGAAACCACCCCAGCACAACATGCCCATGATTTCTTCCAGCGCGGCAGGTGCCAGATAAGCGCGGTATTGCCCGGGCGCCAGGGTGCGCAACGGCCGCCCGAGAAACTCCAGTTGCTCGCGCGCCTGCTGGAAGCGCTGGGCGAATCCCTCGCTGCTCCAGTCATGTCCGGCGTAACTGGCTTTCACTGCTTCGCCATTCTCATGGAAAAGGCTGAAGTCGAAGTTGAAGCTATTGGCCTGATGCCAGCCAAACGCGCCCGACGAACTGGCAAAGCCACGGCTGATCGGCCCGGCGGCATAGAAACCGACCAGGTCCAGACCTTCAGCGGCCTGGGCGATTTCCGCCACAACCTGCTCGGTGTCCGGCAGCGGAATGTCCTGCACATTGTTGCTCTGCCAGCCGTTGTGATTGAGCAGCAGGTACGGATCCTGCGGCAGCAACGGCAGGGTTTCGCGCAACTGTTGCAGGCCTTCGGCGAGGCGTTGCAGATCGGCATCCTGATCACCGGAGAGGGTGATTTGCAGATCAGCGTGGCGACCGTCATCGACGAGTTTCAGACCGATATCGGCCTGCTGCACTTGCCCGGCCTGACGCACCTTGGCGTGATTGAAGCGCACGAACGCCGAGGACTCGGCGGCGTAGCTGACAGTGAATTGTTCCGGCTCGCGCACCGCATCGCGCAGCCAGTTCACCAGAACCTTAAAGGCCTCAGCCTGATTCTTTACCGTACTCATCAGGCGTCTCCCCCAAACACATCAACGTTGCTGAACACGCAGGCCGGCGAAGCGTGGCCGACGCGGATCACCTGATTCGGTTCGCCCTTGCCGCAGTTCGGCGTGCCGAGCACCTTGACGGTGTTGGCGTCGCCGACCGCGCGCAGGCTCTTCCAGAAGTGCGCGGAAATCGCCCGGTAATTCGGGTTTTTCACCACGCCTTTGAGTTCGCCGTTCTCGATCAACTGGCCCCATTCGCAGCCGAACTGGAATTTGTTGCGCGCATCGTCAATCGACCACGAGCGGTTGGTGCTCATCAGAATGCCGTGCTCGATGCCGCCGATCAATTGCTCCAGCGACTGGTCGCCCGGCTCGATGTTGAGGTTGGCCATGCGGTCGATCGGTGGACGGTTCCAGCCACAGGCGCGGCTGTTGGCCACGCCATCGAGACCGGCGCGGAACTGCGACAGCGCACCGCCCAATGGACGCAACAGCAGACCTTCGCGAATCAGGAATTGCTTGCTCGCGGCGGTGCCGTCGTCGTCATGCCCGTAGCTGGCGAGTTCTTCCGGAATGTCCGGATCGAAGGTCACGTTGAGCAATTTCGAGCCATATTGCAGGCTGCCGAAATCGGACGCCTTGACGAAACTGGTGCCGGCGTAATTGCGTTCATCGCCGAGAATCCGGTCGAGTTCCAGCGGGTGACCGATGGATTCGTGGATCTGCAGCATCATCTGATCCGGCATCAACAAAAGGTCGCGCGGGCCTTGCGGGGTATTCGGCGCGAGCAGCAACTGCAGCGCCTGATCGGCGACTTGCGGGCCAGCGCCGACCAGACCGCAACGGCTGATCACGTCTGCGCCGCCCTGCTGGCCAAAGTTCTCGCGGCCGAGGCTGCGGGTCTGGCTGTCGTTGCCGTCATATGCCGTGACGTCGAGGCTTGGATAGACGAAGCGCTGGGCTCGGCGCAGTTCTGCCCCGGCGCTGCTCAGATAGATCTGCTCGACATTGGTGATACCGACGCTGACTTCCCAATTCACCAGGCGCTCATCCTTTGGCACCGAGGCGGATTCTTTGCCGAGCAGATCGTAGCAATCGCTCAGGGATGGGAAGGCTTGTTCGAAATTGGGTGAAAAGTAATCAGCGCGATCGCTTGAAACCGGCTGCTCGCGCAGGTCGAGCAAGGCGTGCGGTTTGAGCCGGCGGGCCTGTTGCTCGGCGCGTTCAAGGGCGGCTTGCAGGCCTTGCTGCGACAGGTCATTGGTCGCGGCGTAGGCTTCGACGCCGTTGACGCGCACGGTGAGCATCGCACCTTCGTCGCGGCTCAGACTCGGCGGCTCGGCGACATTCTTGCGTACCGACAGGAACTGGCCGGACTCGCGTACGTATCGCAGGGAAAAAAATTCAGCGCCCGTGCGCAAGGCAGCAAAGCGCTGCTTGAGCTGGGGGTGGAAATCGAACATTCAGGAACCTCCGTGTAATGGGAGTAGCGGCGACGCGATTCGGCGGGGAAGGGGTGAAACGATTGCGCGAGGTCTAGAGTAGGCCTGCGTGGGGGTAGGATCAAGTGAAGAGGGGGTGTAGGAGGTTTTACTGTGGAGCTGGGGGATTTTCGCAGAATGTGAGGGCCTCATCGCTGGCAAGCCAGCTCCCACTGGTTTTTTTGGTGATCACAACATCTGTGAACAACACAAATCACTGTTGGAGCAGGTAAGCCATCTCCCACAAGATTTGTGAACGACACAAAACCCTGTGGGAGCTGGCTTGCCAGCGATTAGCCTTGATGCGGTGTAACGATCTTACTGAGCAACAGGCGTGATATCACGCATCGGCTTGCCTTTTACCGGCGCATCGCCCGCGACGTAGTACGGCGCGGTGCTGCGCGGCAGCGGCTGACGGCCACGGATCTTGTCGGCGATTTTCTCGGCAATCATGATCGTCGGCGCGTTCAGGTTGCCGGTGGTGATGATCGGCATGATCGAAGCATCGACTACACGCAGACCCTGCATGCCATGCACGCGACCTTCGCCGTCCACGACCGCCATCTCGTCGGTGCCCATCTTGCACGAGCAGGACGGGTGGAACGCGGTTTCGGCGTGTTCACGGATGAACTTGTCCAGTTGCTCATCGGTTTGCACGTCGATGCCCGGGCTGATTTCGCGGCCACGGAATTGGTCCAGTGCCGGCTGCTGCATGATTTCACGGGTCAGGCGGATGCCGTCGCGGAATTCCTGCCAGTCCTGCTCGGTGGCCATGTAGTTGAACAGGATGCTCGGGTACTCGCGCGGGTCTTTCGACTTGGCCTGGATGCGACCACGGCTTGGCGAACGCATGGAACCCATGTGCGCCTGGAAACCGTGCTCTTTCACACCATTACTGCCGTTGTAGTTAATCGCTACCGGCAGGAAGTGGTACTGGATGTTCGGCCATTCGAATTCCGGACGCGAACGGATGAAACCGCCGGCCTCGAACTGGTTGCTGGCGCCAATACCGGTGCCGTTGAACAGCCACTCGGCACCAATGGCCGGCTGGTTGTACCAGAGCAGCGACGGGTACAGTGAAACGGGCTGAGTGCACGCGTATTGCAGGTACAGCTCAAGGTGATCCTGCAGGTTTTCACCCACGCCCGGCAGATCGTGAACCACCGAAATGTCGAGCTGGTTCAGCAGTGCGGCAGGGCCGACACCGGAACGTTGCAGAATCTGCGGCGAAGCGATGGCGCCGGAGCACAGCAGCACTTCTTTGCGGGCGCGGGCTTCAACGCGCTCTTCAGCGGCGCCGATCAGGTAGCGCACGCCGGTCGCCCGCTTGCCTTCGAACAGAATCTTGTCGGTCAGGGCGTGGGTGACGATGGTCAGGGTCGAACGCTTTTTCGCGGTGTCGAGGTAACCACGCGCGGTGGAAGCACGTCGGCCATTCGGCGTAACGGTGCGGTCCATCGGGCCGAAGCCTTCTTGCTGGTAGCCGTTCAAGTCTTCGGTGCGCGGGTAACCAGCCTGCACGCCGGCTTCAACCATGGCGTGGAACAGCGGGTTGTTGCCAGCCTTCGGCGTGGTCACGCTGACCGGGCCTTCGCCACCGTGGTAATCGTTCGGGCCGATGTCACGGGTTTCCGCTTTGCGGAAGTACGGCAGGCAGTCGAGGTAGCTCCAGTCTTCCAGACCTGGCAGTTTCGACCAGCCGTCGTAATCCATCGCGTTGCCACGGATGTAGCACATGCCGTTGATCAGCGAGGAACCGCCGAGGCCTTTGCCGCGACCGCATTCCATCCGGCGACCGTCCATGTGTGGCTCTGGATCGGTTTCGTAAGCCCAGTTGTAGCGACGACCCTGCAGCGGGAATGCCAGTGCAGCAGGCATTTGCGTGCGGAAGTCGAGACGATAATCCGGGCCGCCGGCTTCGAGCAGCAGAACGGTGACGCCTTCGTCTTCAGTCAGACGGGTCGCCAGGGTGTTACCGGCCGAACCGGCACCGATGATGATGTAATCGAATTCTTGGGACATTGGATGCACCCTCTTTGATAGTGGTCAGGTCAGACCTCGGCGAGTGCTGCGCACTCGAATCGCTGGCAAGCCAGCTCCCACAAGGATTGGGGGCTGCCACAGATTTGACGGGCGACTCCAAACCTGTGGGAGCGGGCTTGCCCGCGAAGAGGCCTTCGCGGGCAACGCAAATCTCGGCTCTTAGAACACCGAGACGTAATCGCCCAGTTCGACCTGTACCGATTTGATGCGGGTGAAGTTGTTCAGCGAGCTGATGCCGTTCTCACGGCCAACGCCCGACTGCTTGTAACCGCCAACCGGCATTTTTGCGTCGGACTCGCCCCAGGCGTTGATCCAGCAGATACCGGCTTCCAGTTGATGAATCACGCGGTGAGCGCGGTTCAGATCCTTGGTCACGATACCGGCGGCCAGGCCGAAGTCAGTGTCGTTGGCGCGGCGGATCACTTCTTCTTCGGTTTCGTACGACAGGATCGCCATGACCGGGCCAAAGATTTCTTCGCGGACGATGGTCATGTCGTCGGTGCAGTCAGTGAACACGGTCGGAGCCACGAATGCGCCTTTGGCGAATTCGCCTTCGGTCAGACGCTCGCCGCCGCACAGGACGCGGGCACCTTGTTCTTTACCTTTGGCGATGTAACCCAGCACGCTTTCCATGTGGGCGAAGCTGACCAGCGGGCCGAAGTTGGTGTTCTCGTCTTCCGGGTTGCCGATGCGAATGCGCGCAACGCGCTCAGCGATCTTGGCTTCGAAAGCGGCTTTCAGGTGGCTCGGTACGAACACGCGAGTGCCGTTGGTGCAGACCTGACCGGAGCTGTAGAAGTTGGCCATCATCGCGGTGTCGGCGGCGCGATCCAGATCGGCGTCGTCGAAGATGATCAGCGGCGACTTGCCACCGAGTTCCATGGTCACGTCTTTCAGCGAGGATGCCGAAGCGCTGGCCATGACTTTCTTGCCGGTGTCGGTGCCGCCGGTGAAGGAGATCTTCTCGATGCGCGGGTGCTCGGTCAGCCAGGTGCCGACTTCACGGCCGCTGCCGGTCAGAACGTTGAACACGCCAGCCGGAACGCCAGCTTCGGTGTAGATTTCAGCCAGTTTCAGCGTGGTCAACGAGGTGACTTCGCTTGGCTTGAAGATCATCGCGTTACCGGCGGCCAGCGCTGGAGCGGATTTCCACAGAGCGATCTGGATCGGGTAGTTCCACGCGCCGATACCGGCAACCACGCCCAGCGGCTCGCGACGGGTGTAGACGAATGCAGTGTCACGCAGCGGTATCTGCTCGCCTTCGATGGCTGGCACCAGGCCTGCGTAGTATTCCAGCACGTCGGCGCCGGTAACGATGTCGACGTACTTGGTTTCGGAGAACGCTTTACCGGTGTCCAGAGTTTCCAGAGCAGCCAGTTCATCGTTGCGCTCGCGCAGGATGTCGACGGCACGACGCAGGATGCGCGAACGCTCCATGGCGGTCATCGCAGCCCAGATTTTCTGGCCCTTTTCGGCGCTGACCACAGCGCGCTCGACGTCTTCCTTGGTCGCACGTTGTACTTGTGCGAGGACTTCACCGTTAGCCGGGTTGATGGCTTCGAAGGTGGCGTCGCTGCTGGCATCGGAGTACGCGCCATCAATGTAGAGTTTTTGCAGTTCGAAACGGGCCATAGTGTCCTCGCAAGAGCATAAGTGGTTGGCGTTGGTCACCGGGTGAGCCATATACAGCTGTGGCATCGCTGGTCGGTGACAGTTCAGGGGCCGAGCGTTTTCTCTGTGCTCTAGCTCACCTGCTTGGCCAATTGGAAATCCATGTATTCGTACGCGATCTGTTGCGCCTGCTCGGTGTCGAAAGCGTCTCCCGACAGCGCGCCGCGCAACCACAAACCGTCGAT
Organism: Pseudomonas sp. TWP3-2; assembly: GCF_049897765.1. Lineage (NCBI taxonomy): Bacteria > Pseudomonadati > Pseudomonadota > Gammaproteobacteria > Pseudomonadales > Pseudomonadaceae > Pseudomonas > Pseudomonas sp. TWP3-2. The sequence continues at coordinate 49,037 of NZ_JAFCWW010000015.1, forward strand.
CAGAGCTGCCAGTCCTCGGGCTGCGCTGCGCGCATCTTCGAGCGGCAACACCCGGCGGAACTCGCAGCACAGGTTGGAATACAGACGGTGATCGTTGATCCGCTGCAACCTGTGCAATGACGGCTGATGCATGCTGGTGGCCCAGAAGGCCAGCCAGGTTTTCATTGCCGGTCCATTGACCTGGCTGGCGTCGAAGTTGCCTTCGATGATCACCTGCAGATGCGCCCGTGGGCTGTCATCTGTCAGCGCCTGACGACGCGCGGTGACGTTCTCGCTGAGAACGTTCATCAGATACCGCATCGTGGCGGCGATCAGGCCATTCTTGTCCTGAAAATAGTGACTGATGATGCCGTTCGAGACACCGGCCAAACGGGCGATCAGCGCAATGCTGGCGTCCCCCATGCCGACCTGATCAACCGCCAGCAATGTGGCTTCGATCAACTGTTGGCGGCGGATGGGTTGCATACCGACCTTGGGCATCTTGCACATCTCCTTAGGCCTTCCGAGGGGCGATCAACGCTCATCGGATTGACGGCCAGTCTATTTTGTTTTGATTGAACGTTCAATCAACAAAGAATAAGATCTGCGACAAATCGTCGCTACCTACAGGTTTTTCCTACGTGTAAATGGCGAGTATCCGACATCTAAATCGGCTCGAAACCTATACGCCACGGCGTTTCTGGGGCTTCGGGTTTTTCGCGGTGTCTTTATATCACCCGCTGGTCGGCTGCCAAGTAACCGATTGGTCGGGTGCCCGTGTTGCCTTGTGTTCTTCTCTCGCACTGCCTGGAGCATTTGTGCCATGAGTTCTGCCTCTCTTATAAAGACCCCGCCCGAGAAGGTGACGGTCAACGGTTGGGTGTTCTACACCTCTACCGCGCTGATTCTGTTGTTGACCGCCATTCTGATCATCGCCCCGCAAGAGGCCGGCAGAATGCTGGGAGTGGCTCAGGCCTGGTTGTCGCGCAGCTTCGGCTGGTACTACATGGTGGTGATTGCCGCCTATCTGGTATTCGTCGTGGGTCTGGCGTTTTCCTCGTACGGCAAACTCAAACTGGGCAGCAAGGACGACACCCCGGATTTCAGTTACGGCGCCTGGGCGGGGATGCTGTTCTCGTCGGGTATCGGTATTTCGCTGCTGTACTTCGGCGCATCCGAGCCACTGGATCACTACTTCAATCCGCCGGAAGGCGTGGCCGGCAGCAACCTCGCGGCGCGTCAGGCGGTGCAGCTGACGTTCCTGCACTGGGGCCTGCACGGCTGGGCGATCTACGCACTGGTCGGTCTGGCCGTGGCGTATTTTGCTTACCGTCATAACCAGCCGCTGGCCTTGCGTTCGGCGCTGTATCCACTGGTCGGCGAGCGCTGGGTCAAAGGCGCGGCCGGGCACGCGGTGGACGGCTTCGGCATGTTCGTGACCCTGCTGGGGCTGGTGACCAATCTGGGGATTGGGTCGCTGCAAGTGTCGTCGGGGCTGGAAAACCTGTTCGGCATGGAACACAGCAACACCAACCTGCTGATCGTGATCATCGTGATGAGCACCGTGGCGACCATCGCTGCCGTGTCCGGCGTGGAAAACGGCATCCGTCGTCTGTCCAACCTGAACATCGTGCTGTTCAGCGGCCTGCTGATTTTTGTCCTGCTGTTCGGCCCGACCCTGCACCTGCTCAACGGCTTCGTGCAGAACATCGGTGACTACCTGAACGGCATCGTGCTGAAAACCTTCGACCTGTATGTGTACGAAGGCAGCGGCGAGAAGTCTGAACGCTGGATGGGTCTGTGGACGCTGTTCTACTGGGCCTGGTGGATTTCCTGGGCCCCATTCGTCGGCATGTTCATCGCGCGGATTTCCCGTGGTCGTACCGTGCGTGAACTGGTGGCCGGCGTGCTCCTGATTCCGCTGGGCTTCACCTTGGCCTGGCTGTCGATCTTCGGTAACTCGGCGCTGGACCTGGTGATGAACCATGGGGCGGTGGAGCTCGGCAAGACGGCGCTGGAACAACCGTCGATGGCGATCTACCAACTGCTTGAGCATTACCCGGCGTCGAAGATTGTCATCGGTGTGTCGATCTTTGTTGGTTTCGTGCTGTTCCTGACCCCGGCCGACTCTGGCGCGGTGATGATGGCTAACCTTTCGTGCAAGGGAGGCAACGTTGACGAAGATGCGCCGCACTGGCTGCGGATTTTCTGGTCGGCGGTGATCACGCTGGTGACTATCGGACTGCTGTTCGCCGGTAACTTCGAAGCCATGCAAACCATGGTGGTGCTGGCCGGTCTGCCGTTCTCGGTGGTGCTGGTGTTCTTCATGTTCGGCCTGCACAAGCAGATGCGTCTGGACGTGCAAGTCGAGCAGGAACAGGCGCAACTGGCTGAACGTGGTCGTCGTGGTTTCAGTGAGCGTCTGACGCAACTGGATCTGCAACCGAGCCAATCGGTGGTACAGCGCTTCATGGACAAGCACGTCAGCCCGGCGCTGGAAGATGCGACCGCGCAGATGCGTGCACAGGGTCTGGAAGTGCAGACGCTGTTGGGCAAATCCAAGCGCTGCATGGGCGTGCGCGTCGAGATGGAAGAGGGCAACCCTTTCGTTTACGAAGTCAGCCTCGATGGCTATCTGGCGACTCCGACCGAGTCGGCGCAGTCCGATGAGGAGCGCCAGCGCTACTACCGCGCCGAGGTGTATCTGCACAACGGCAGTCAGGACTACGACCTGATGGGCTTCACCCAGGATCAGATCACACGGGATGTGCTCGATCAGTTTGAAAGCCATCGGCAGCTCCTTGGCCGGGTGTACAGCTAAGATCAAGGGCTACCCCTCACCCCAGCCCTCTCCCTAAGGGAGAGGGAGGAGAGGGAGCAGATCGTCGTGATCTTCAAGGCCTGAGTTCGACTCGATAATTCAGGTCGGTCAGTCCCCTCTCCCTCCGGGAGAGGGTTAGGGTGAGGGGCTCTTTTCCCTGACCCAATAAAAAAGGGATCGCTCACCGCGATCCCTTTTTTTATCCCGCCTTAACCCAGGTTCTTGCCAAGAAGCGCGTGATACAACTCGCTGTCGCCCAAGATCCCCACCACATGATTGTTGTCATGCAGCACCAGTTTGTTGCCGGTCTGATAACGAATCTGCAACGCATCGCGCATGCCGATATTGGAGTCCACCAACGTTGGCCTGCGCTCCAGGCCTTCAACCGCCTGGCCCGGTGCCCAGTTCTGCAAGTCCAGCGCCACGCCGTTCTGCCGTGCGCCTTTGATGGTGTTGCCTTCCGCCAGGTCCAGCCACGAATCACCGCCCGGATCGAGGCACACTGAACCGTTGATGCGTTTGCAGTTGTCCAGCGTGCGCATCAGGCTGCGCCCGCACAGCACGTTGAGTGGATTGGTGTGCGCGACGAAGGTCCGCACATAATCGTCCGCAGGGTTGAGAACGATCTCTTCCGGCACGCTGTACTGGATGATCCGGCCATCTTTCATGATCGCGATGCGGCTGCCCAGTTTGAGTGCTTCGTCGAGGTCGTGACTCACAAACACAATGGTCTTGTTCAGCTTGCGTTGCAGTTCCAGCAGTTCGTCCTGCAGGCCTTGGCGGATCAGCGGATCAAGTGCCGAAAACGGTTCGTCCATCAGCAGAATATCGGCGTCCATCGCCAGCGCACGGGCCAGGCCCACACGTTGCTGCATGCCGCCAGAGAGTTCGTCGGGTTTCTTGTTGCGCCATTGGGTCAGGCCGACCAGTTCGAGTTTTTCGTCGACCAGTTTGCGCCGTTCTTTTTCCGGGCGACCCTGCATTTCCAGACCGAAACTGATGTTCTCGCGCACCGTCAGCCACGGCATCAGCGCGAACTTCTGAAAGACCATGGCGATGCGTTTGGTGCGCATCATTTTCAGCTCGGCCGGGGTGCAGGACGCGATGTCGATCTGCTTGCCTTCGTGCTCGACGAACAGCTTGCCGCGGCTCACGGTGTTGAGGCCGTTGATGCAGCGCAGCAGGCTCGACTTGCCGGAGCCGGACAGGCCCATCAGCACGCAGATCTCGCCTTTGTTGATATCGAGGCTGGCCTTTTCCACGCCGACAATCTGCCCGGTCTTTTTCAGGATCTCACTGCGGGTCAAGCCTTGATCGAGAAGTTTCAGTGCTTCGCGCGGATCTTTGGTGAAGATCACGTCGACGTCTTCGAAGCGAATAATGCTCATGCGTCACCCCCTGCTTTAGCGTCGGGTTGTTTGCAGATACGGTCGAGCATGATCGCCAGCAGTACGATCGCCAGGCCCGCTTCGAAGCCCAGGGCGATATCAGCAGTGTTCAGTGCGTTGACCACCGGTTTGCCGAGTCCGTCGGCGCCCACCAGTGCCGCGATCACCACCATCGACAGCGACAGCATGATGCACTGGGTGATGCCGGCTGCGATGCTCGGCATGGCGTGTGGCAGTTCGATCCGTGAGAGCAGTTGGCGACGCGAGCAGCCGAAGGCCTTGCCGGCGTCCATCAGTTCTTGCGGGACATCGCGGATGCCCAGGTAGGTCAGGCGGATCGGCGCGGCGATGGCGAACACCACCGTGGAGATCAGGCCCGGCACCACACCCAGCCCGAAGAGGGTCAGGGTAGGAATGAGGTAAACGAAGGTCGGTACGGTCTGCATCAGATCGAGTACCGGCCGCATCATGGTGTAGAACATCGGTTTGTGCGCGGCGACGATGCCTAACGGCACGCCGATCAGCACGCACACGAAGGTGGCGAACAGCACCTGGGCGAGAGTTTCCATGGTCTCCTGCCAATACCCCAGATTGAGGATCAGCAGAAAGGAGGCGATGACGAATACCGTCAGTCCCCACTTGCGCTGGATCATGTGAGCGAGCAGGGCGATGAGGCCGATCAAGACAAAAGGGTTGAACCAGGTGAGCGCAAACGTCACGCCGTGGATCATCGTTTCCAGTGTCACGGCGATTGCGTCGAAGGTGTTGGCGCCGTGCTGCGTCAACCATTCAACGAAGCCCGCGATGTACTGGCCTAAAGGGATTTTCTGATCAATCAGCATGGTATTGAACGTCCGCATGCGAGGAAAAAACAGCCCGGACAGCCGAAGCCGTCCGGCATAAGCGATGCTCCTGAATTCAAGGCGCCAGCTTGGCTTTCACGGCTTCCAGGCCAGGTTTACCGTCAATGGTGGTCACGCCGGCGAGCCAGGTTTCGAGTACCTGTGGATTGTTTTTCAGCCAGGCCTTGGCGGCCGCGTCAGGCTTCATTTTGTCGTCGAGGATGTTGCCCATCAGTTCGCTTTCCATGTCGACCGTGAACTCAAGGTTTTTCAGCAATTGGCCAACGTTGCTGCATTCCTCGGCGTAGCCCTTGCGGGTGTTGGTCGCTACGGTGGCTGCGCCGAAATCCGGGCCGAAGAACTCGTCGCCGCCGGTCAGGTACTGGATCTTGAAGCGCTTGTTCATCGGGTGCGGCGCCCAGCCGAGGAACACCACTTCGGTGCCACGGCGCGAGGCGCGGTCAACCTGCGACAGCATGCCGGCTTCGCTGGATTCGACGACTTTGAAACCGGCGGTTTTCAGGCCGAAGGCGTCCTTGTCGATCATGCTCTGGATCAGACGGTTGCCGTCGTTGCCCGGCTCGATCCCGTAGATCTTGCCGTCGAGTTCTTTCTTGAATTTGGCGATGTCGGCGAAGTCATGCAGACCTTTGTCGTACAGCGCTTGCGGGACGGCGAGGGTGTACTTGGCGCCCTTGAGGTTGGTGCGCACGGTTTCCACGGTGCCGGCCTCGCGGTAGGCCTTGATGTCGTTTTCCATGGTCGGCATCCAGTTGCCGAGGAACACGTCCATGTTCTTGCCGTCGGCCAGCGACTTGTAGGTCACCGGCACGGAGATCATGGTGGTCTTGGTCTTGTAGCCGAGGGCGTTGAGCACCACGGAAGTGGTGGCGGTGGTGGCGGTGATGTCGGTCCAGCCGACATCGGAGAAGTTAACGGTACTGCACTGCGCCGGCTCTGCGGCTTGAGCCAGCAACGGCAGACTCAGCATGGCGGCCAACAACAACGACGGGGAACCTTTCATGGATGGACTCCTTGGTGTTTTTTTTGGCAGTGTTCCGACTGGACCACCGCACTTATGGGTTGCGGTTGGATGGCGTTCTGGAGACAGCTCTACCGCAGCGCCTTGCAATCGAGTCGATACGATCATGTACCAGTGAAAATCTGACGCCTACAGGGTGCGTCGTATCCAGTACAGGGATGGTCGCATCCAGTGTCGGTGACGTCGTTTACAGCTTTTTTTCGCTCGATTTGCCCGACTGCACCGCATAAAACGGCGAAAAACTTCGGTAAAAACGGCGCGGCGCTGGTGGACATGAGTGCGTCGGTGTCAGACGCCGGGCGAGTGACCAAAAGCCTGATGATGCGGCCATCCTGGCGGATCGCAGCTTGAGCGTAGCAGCTCCGCCAGCGGGCGCTCCCCGCCCCGAACCGGCATCTTCAGGAGTCCTGCAGTAATGGCTATCAGCGTGTTCGACCTGTTCAAAATCGGCATCGGGCCATCCAGCTCGCACACCGTCGGCCCGATGCGCGCCGCCGCGCTGTTCGTCGAAGCGCTGCGCGACCGGCATCAACTGGAACAGGTGCGCAGGGTCGAGGTGCAACTGTTCGGTTCGTTGTCGGCTACCGGTATCGGTCACGGCAGCGACAACGCGGTGATCATGGGCCTGATGGGCGAGTGGCCGGACGCGATTGATCCGTCGCAGATCGGCCCGCGCATTCAGGCCTTACGCGAAACTCACACACTCTTATTGGACGGTCGTTTGTCGGTGCCTTTCGTCTGGGCGCGCGACATGCGCCTGATCGATGAAAACCTGCCGTTCCACCCCAACGCCATGCGCCTGATTGCCGAGGGTGATCACGGTGAGCTGCATAGCGACACTTACTACTCGGTCGGTGGCGGATTTGTCGTGGATGAGGCGCAGGCTTCCAGCGGCGTGGTGGATCTGGATCGCACTGAATTGCCTTACGACTTTTCCAGCGCGGTCGAGCTGTTGGAGCTGTGCAAATACAACAATCTGCGTGTCGCCGAACTGATGATGGCCAACGAAAAGGTCTGGCGCAGCGAGGAAGAAATCCGCGCCGGGCTGATGAAGCTCTGGCGAGCGATGCAGGATTGTGTGGAGCAGGGCCTCAAGCACGAAGGCATCCTGCCCGGTGGCCTGAATGTGCGCAGGCGTGCGGCCAAGTTGCATCGCAGCCTCCAGGAGTTGGGTAAGCCCAATGTGATCGGCTCGACCCTCAGCGCCATGGAGTGGGTAAATCTGTTCGCCCTTGCCGTCAACGAAGAGAACGCTGCCGGTGGGCGCATGGTCACGGCGCCGACCAATGGCGCGGCGGGGATCATTCCGGCGGTGTTGCACTACTTCATGAAATTCAGCGAAGCGGTGACTGACGCCAACGTGGTCGACTATCTGCTCGGCGCCGCAGCGGTAGGGATTTTATGCAAGAAAAACGCTTCGATCTCCGGCGCTGAAGTGGGTTGTCAGGGCGAAGTCGGCTCGGCGTGCGCGATGGCGGCGGCGGGGTTGGCGGAGATTCTTGGTGCGACGCCGGAGCAGTTGTGCAACGCAGCGGAAATCGGCCTGGAACATAACCTCGGGCTGACCTGCGATCCGGTTGGCGGTCTGGTGCAAGTGCCGTGCATTGAGCGCAACGCGATTGCGGCGGTGAAAGCGATCAACGCGGCGCAGATGGCCTTGCGTGGGGATGGTCAGCACTTTATTTCGCTGGACCGGGTGATCCGCACCATGCGCGATACCGGCGCTGATATGCATGACAAGTATAAAGAGACTTCGCGGGGTGGCTTGGCGGTCAGTGCTGTTGAGTGCTGAGACCGGGTTGGCCCCAATCGCTGGCAAGCCAGCTCCCACAGGTTCTGCGGTGTTGCTGATTTCTTCAAACCACTGAAGATCCTTGTGGGAGCTGGCTTGCCAGCGATTGGGCCAGACCAGTCAAAACTGCGCGGTAAGTGCACACCCGAATCAAAACGCGCCACGTTTTGGCGCGTCGCAATCAGATAAGCCTCTTTCTCACCACCAGCGCCTGCTGCACGCCGCTACCGCCCGTCCCCTGTGCCTCTGGTGACACTGTCCGACAATCGCACCAAGCCTGTTCCCAAAAGTGCTACCGATATGCTCACAGGCTTTGGGACAGGGCGCCCGCTGCGGTTGATGGCACTTCGAAATACCCCTCGTCCGGCATCTTGTATAGACGCCTCGCGACGTCGTTTTCAGGAGTTATTGAACGGCCATTCAATTTCAGGCATGGCAATTGCTCTGTCATAACAAAGCCCGTCTCCCACGCGAGAACGATGGCAATAACAAGAGCCTCCGCCTGAGGCCATCACCCGCTTTGTGTGAGGAGATACCGCGATGACGACGTTCAACTCCGGGGCCCAACCCCAGAACCGTGCGCCTCAATCCATCGGCTTTCTGCTGCTGGACAATTTCACGCTGATTTCCCTGGCTTCCGCAGTCGAACCCCTGCGCATGGCCAATCAGCTGTCCGGTCGCGAGCTGTATCGCTGGAGCACCCTCACCGTCGATGGCGGCCAGGTCTGGGCCAGTGACGGCCTGCAGATCACCCCCGACGCCTCCATGCACAAAGCCCCGGCGCTGGACACCATCATCGTCTGCGGCGGTATCGGCATTCAGCGCACCGTTACTCGTGAACACGTCTCGTGGCTGCAAAGCCAGGCGCGTCAATCCAAGCGTCTCGGTGCCGTGTGCACTGGCAGCTGGGCTTTGGCTTGCGCCGGTCTGCTCGACGGTTTTGATTGCAGCGTGCACTGGGAATGCCTGGCGGCGATGCAGGAAGCTTTTCCGCGGGTGGCGATGAGCACGCGTTTGTTCACCCTCGATCGCAACCGCTTCACCAGCTCCGGCGGTACCGCGCCACTGGACATGATGCTGCACCTGATCAGCCGCGATCACGGGCGTGAACTGTCCGCCGCGATCTCGGAGATGTTCGTCTATGAACGCATCCGTAACGAGCAGGATCACCAGCGTGTGCCGCTCAAGCACATGCTCGGTACCAATCAGCCGAAGTTGCAGGAAATCGTTGCGCTGATGGAAGCCAACCTCGAAGAGCCGATCGATCTGGACGAACTGGCGGTTTACGTCGCCGTGTCGCGTCGTCAACTCGAGCGGCTGTTCCAGAAATACCTGCACTGCTCGCCGTCGCGTTATTACCTCAAACTGCGGCTGATTCGTGCGCGGCAGTTGCTCAAGCAAACGCCGATGTCGATCATCGAAGTGGCCTCGGTGTGTGGCTTCGTCTCGACACCGCACTTCTCCAAGTGCTACCGCGAATACTTCGGCATTCCGCCGCGTGACGAACGCGTTGGCTCCAACACTACCCAGCAAGTGGCGATGTTGCCGCTGCCGCAAGCGTTGGTGCTGGCGCCGCTGTCGGGGCCGATGTCGGCGCTGAGTCAGGCGCGCAATGAGTCGACTTTTGCCAGTGTAAGGCTCTAGACCGAGCTGGCTTTATCGCTGGCAAGCCAGCTCCCACAGGTTTCTGTGTTGAACACAAATTCTGTGAACGACACTAGTCACTGTGGGAGCTGCGGTTCGACGACTCGACTTGCCAGCGATGACGGACTGTCAGGCGCTACGGGTCTGTTGGTACTGCGCCAACGCCGGCAACAACTGTTTATCGAACGCCTCACGCACCGCCGGCAAAATCGTCGCGCTGCTGGTGTACATCTGCTTGACCATCGTGCGCAGGGTATTCGCCCGCACATCATCCAGACCGCGCACCGCATACTCGCAGGCCTGCTCGGCCGTGGCGCCGGACGGCACTTCGAAACCCAGCGACTTGAGCTGGCCCAACAGATCTTCCTGGTCAATCAAATCGGCGTACATCATCACGCAAATCCTTCTTCGGCATCGGAGGTCGTGGCTCGATTCTGGTAGTCGTACGTGGTGACGGCAAGGGCGTTTTGTCGCAGTGGCTGCGACGGCTATGAACAGGTCGTTTTCGGCTAACTCGCCGGGGAGGGGAATCGGCACACTGGACCCAGCTCGCTTCACGAAGGTTTGGTCACCCTCGCCGCGCCAGCTCCTCAACAGTATGTTCGCCCCGATCCAGTCACGGCTGGTCTCGGGGCTTTTTTTGTCTGCGTTTATCGCGATGGCGGCAGGGCGATAACCCGGCCGATGTAAGCCGGGGCAGGCAGGTCGGATTGCTCGGCGACGATGGCTTGCAGTCGGCTCAGGGTTTCTGGACTGAAGGGCGCCGAGCGCGGCCCGGCGAGGTCGACATGCAGGAGCATTTGTTCGTTGCCGGCCAGCTCTTTGTCGTCACCCGCCAGATGCAGGCTGTGGTAGAGGTGCAGGCGTTTCTGGTCGTGGCCGATGATTTGCGTGCGCACTTCGACCTCGGCGTCGAGTTTTACTTCGTGCAGGTAGTTGAGGTGCAGTTCGAGGGTGAACAGCGAGTTGCCGCTGGCTTCGCGGTTGCTGCTGTCCATGCCGAGGCGATCCATCAGGGCGTCGGTGGCGTAGCTGAAAATCAGCAGGTAAAAGGCGTCGCGCAGGTGGCCGTTGTAGTCGACCCAGTCGGGGATGATTTTGGTTTGGTAGGTGGTTAACTTGGGCATATCGGCTGATCCAGAACTGATTGTGATTGGGCTGCCGCCATCGCTAGCAGGCTAGCTCCCACATTGGAGTTGTGTGGTTCAGCCATCCAGTGTGGGAGCCGGTCCTGCAGGTCGATTACTCGCTGAATGCCATGCCGTGCTTTTGCTTGGTGGTCTTCACCGCCTCAAGCACTGCGAGCAGGCAATCATCACGATAGCGCTCCAACGCCGAAATGCTGCGCTCACCCAACTGCTCACTGGTCCCGTCCACCACATCATCAATCAACTTGTCCGTCAGCTCCGGCGCCGGCAGATACGTCCACGGCAACTGTAATGCCGGCCCGAACTGCGACATGAAGTGCCGCATCCCCGCATCGCCGCCCGCCAGCGTATAGGTCAAAAACGTACCCATGAACGACCAGCGCAAACCGGCGCCAAAGCGGATCGCATCGTCAATCTCACCGGTGGTCGCCACGCCGTCATTGACCAGATGCAGCGCCTCACGCCACAGCGCTTCGAGCAAACGGTCGGCGATAAATCCCGGCACTTCCTTACGCACATGCAGCGGGCGCATGCCGAGGGATTCGTAGACTTGCATCGCAGCCTGGACGGCCTCGGGCGCGGTGTTCTTGCCGCCGACCACTTCGACCAGCGGCAACAGATAAACCGGGTTGAATGGATGACCGACCACACAGCGTTCCGGGTGAGTAGAACTCTCGTAGAACTCGCTCGGCAACAGGCCTGAAGTACTCGAGCCGATCAAAGCATTGGGTTTGGCTGCTGCGCTGATTTTGCTGTGCAGATCCAGTTTCAGCTCGAGACGTTCTGGGGCGCTTTCCTGGATGAAATCCGCATCACGCACGCACTCTTCAATGGTCGCGACAAAGCGCAGGCGATCTTGCGACGCACCCGACGCCAGGCCATTTTTCTCCAGCGCGCCCCAGGCATTGGCCACGCGTTTGCGCAGCGCCGCTTCAGCGCCCGGCGCCGGGTCCCAGGCCACCACATCGAGGCCATGGGCGAGGGCGCGGGCAACCCAGCCGCTGCCGATGACACCGCTGCCGAGTGCGGCGAAGGTTTTGATTTCGGTGATAAAGCTCATGGTCACTTCCTGTAAATCGCTGATTTCTGGTGGAACACAGTCTCTGTGGCGAGGGGATTTATCCCCGTTCGGCTGCGCAGCAGTCGTAAAATTTCAGGGCCGCTGCGCGCCCCAACGGGGATAAATCCCCTCGCCACAAATCCGGTTCAAAAGGGGCACAGTTATGAGGTTCAGCCGCGCTGGGTCAGGCCCATTTTCTTGCGACCTTCAGCCGGGGTGAGTACGCGGGCGCCGAGGCGGCTGAGGATTTCTGTGGCGCGTTCGACCAATTGCCCATTGGTCGCCAGCACACCCTTGTCCAGCCACAGGTTGTCCTCCAGCCCGACCCGCACGTTGCCGTCGAGCAGCACCGCTTGCGCCGCCATCGGCATCTGCATCCGGCCAATACCGAAACCCGCCCACACCGCGTCTGCCGGCAGGTTGTCGACCATGGCTTTCATGGTGGTGGTGTCGGCCGGCGCGCCCCAAGGGATGCCCAGGCACAGCTGGAACAGCGGGTTGTCGAGCAAGCCTTCCTTGATCATCTGCTTGGCAAACCACAGATGACCGGTGTCGAAAATTTCCAGCTCGGCTTTCACGCCCAGCTCGGTGATGCGTTTGGCGCCAGCGCGCAGTTGCGCGGGAGTGGAGACGTAAATGGTGTCGCCATCGCCGAAGTTCAGCGTGCCGCAATCCAGCGTGCAGATTTCCGGCAGCAGTTCTTCGACATGTGCGAGGCGGGTCAGCGGGCCGACCAGATCGGTGTTCGGGCCGAACTCCATCGGGTTCTCGCCGGCGCCGATTTCCAGGTCGCCGCCCATGCCGGCAGTCAGGTTGACGATGATGTCGACGTCAGCCTCGCGAATGCGCTCCATGACTTCGCGGTACAGCGCCACGTCGCGGCTGAACTTGCCGGTCTGCAGATCGCGTACATGGCAATGCACAACCGTGGCGCCAGCCTTGGCCGCTTCCACCGCTGCGGCGGCGATCTGTTTCGGGGTGACCGGCACGTGCGGGCTGCGGCCGGTCGTGTCGCCAGCACCGGTGAGTGCGCAGGTGATGATGACGTCGTGGTTCATGAGGCGGTTTCCTTCAGGCGTGTTGGGTCTGTCCGCAGCCCGGCTGGGTCTGCGAAGCGTCGTCAGTCCCCTCTCCCTCCGGGCGGTCCGACGTATCGGGAGGGTTAGGGTGAGGGGCTCTTAAATCGAGGGTTACTTGGTGGTCAGTTGCAGGTTTTCCGCCGCTGGTTTGCCGTCGAAAGTGGTCACGCCTTCGAGCCAGCGCTGCTTGTCCTGCGGGTGATCCTTGAGCCATTGTCTGGCCGACTCAAAGGCGTCCTTGTGATCGAGCAGCGGCTGCATCATCCGGCTCTCGTCTTCGGCGGTGTAGGTCAGGTTGGTCAGCAGGCGTCCGATATTCGGGCATTGCTCGGCGTACTTCGGCGAGGTGACCGTCCACACCGTGGCCATGCCTTCGTTCGGGCCGAGGGCGTCTTCGCTGCCGGTGAGATACGTCATCTGCACGTTGACGTTCATCGGGTGCGGCGCCCAGCCGAAGAACACCACAGCCTCCTTGCGGCGTACCGCGCGATCAACCGCTGCGAGCATGCCGGCTTCGCTGGATTCGACCAGTTGGAATTTGCCGAGGCCGAACTGGTTCTTGGCGATCATCGCCTTGATCTGGGTGTTAGCGCCCGAGCCTGGCTCGATGCCGTAAATCTTGCCGCCGAGTTCTTTTTCAAACTTGGCGATATCGGCAAAAGTCTTCAGGCCCTTGTCGGCCAGATAAGTCGGCACAGCGAGAGTGGCGCGCGCGTCTTTCAGGCTTGGCGCTTCGAGGACTTTGACCTGGTTGGCGTCGACGAACGGGGTGATGGTTTGAGTCATCAGCGGGTTCCAGTAGCCAAGAAACAGATCGAGCCGCTGATCGCGAATTCCGGCGAAGATGATTTGCTGGGACGCGCTGGTTTGTTTGGTGTTGTAGCCGAGGCCGTCGAGCAGAACCTGGGTCATGGCGCTGGTGGCGATCACGTCGGTCCAGTTGACCACGCCCATGCGTACGTTTTTGCACGAGGCGGGTTCGGCGGCGATAACGCTGGCGCTAAAAAACGCGGTACCACTGAGTGCAAGAACACAGCTGCTGATCAGTCGTTTCATGTCGGGTTCCTCGGCAGGTCGTTATTGTGAGTTCCGGCATCTGCGTGCCGGTGATGCAAAGTTACGCAGCCAGTGCGTCGTGCAAACGCACTACGGCGACCGGCAATTGCACTGTAGCGACCTGCACCCTTGAATGCCGCTCGCAACTGGCGTATCAACGTTGCACGCTACCCTCCCTCTCGTTACCCGCGAATCGAGTGCGCGCCATGTCCCAGGATTTCTACTTTCTGTTGCTGCCAGGGTTTTCCGCCATCGGCTTCATCTCCGCCATCGAGCCGCTGCGAGTAGCCAACCGTTTTCGTGGCGAGTTGTATCGCTGGCATGTACTGAGTGCCGACGGCGGGGCGGTGTTGGCGAGCAATGGGATGTCGGTCAACGCCGACGCGGCGCTGGAGCCGTTGAAGAAAGGTGCAACGTTGTTGGTGGTCGCCGGTTTCGAACCGCTGAAATTCGCCACTCCGGCGCTGGAGCATTGGCTGCGGCGACTGGATAACGAAGGCGTGATTCTTGGCGCCATCGACACCGGCAGCTTCGTCCTCGCTGAAGCCGGTTTGCTCGACGGCCATCGCCTGACCCTCCATTGGGAAGCCATCGACGCCTTCAAGGAGTCTTATCCACAGCTCAGCGTCACCCAGGAATTGTTCGAAATCGATCGCCGACGCATCACCTCGGCCGGCGGCACTGCTTCCATCGATTTAATGCTGGATCTGATCGCCCAGGCCCACGGTCCGCAATTGGCCATCGAGGTCAGCGAACAGTTCGTGCTCGGGCGCATCCGACCACGCAAAGACCACCAGCGCATGGAAGTCGCCACGCGCTACGGCATCAGCAACAAGAAACTGGTGCAAGTGATTGGCGAGATGGAGCAACACAGCGAGCCGCCGCTGAGCACCCTGCAACTGGCGGAATCGATCAAGGTCACGCGGCGGCAACTGGAGCGCTTGTTTCGCCTGCATCTGAACGACACGCCGAGCAACTTCTACCTGCGCTTACGCCTGGAGAAGGCCCGGCAATTGTTGCGTCAGACCGATATGAGCGTACTGGAAGTGAGCATCGCCTGCGGGTTTGAATCACCGTCCTACTTCACCCGCAGCTATCGGGCGAAATTTGCCCGCTGCCCACGCGAAGACCGACGAATCGCGCAGGCCTGATTTCGACGTCACCACAAGAACCTGTGGGAACGGGCTTGCCCGCGATGAGGCCGGCACATCCAACATTGATACCGACTGACACACCGCCATCGCGGGCAAGCCCGCTCCCACAGGTTTTAATGTGACGTCGTGATTCGGTTTACTTCTTCACCAACGCCGAGCAAGCAGCCTTGTAAGCCTCATGCTGATACTTGTTCAACGTCCCCGGCAGGTCGAAATTGTGCTTCTTGGCCTGCGCATTGATCGTCTGCGGCGACAGCAACGTCACCTCACAACCATCGAGCAACTGAAACACACCCTCAATCTTGAACGTCGTCGGCCCGCCGGCAAACTCACCCTTCTTGCTGCGCTTCTTGATCGCAATCCGATCAATCGAGTTCTCGCGCACGAACGACGCCACCTGCGCCGCGAAGCGTTTGACGTTGGCCGCTTCGTCATCATCGTCGAGGGCGATTTTCTTGGTGCTCAAGGCGACATGGCTCAAGGTCGAACCGTCGAGCGAGGCCACGGCGATGATCGCTTCACTGCCTTTGATTTCAATGCCGCAGATGTTCATGAGAATCCCTTTTTTGGGTGAAGAGGTGCAGCTTACAGCTCAAGCACTCACTCCTGCCCAATCGACTCCAAAAACTCCGACCGCTCATCACTCATCCTGGCCACGCAGTCATTCTGCGCAATCTTGAATGCCTTGCTGCCGTCCGTCGCCGGGAAGGCTTCGACGGCGCAATCGGCGTCGCGGGTTTTCAGCCATTGTTGCTGGGCGGTTTTGATTTTGGCTGTGATGTCGGCCAGTTGCGTCGGGTTTTTGCCGTAGGCGGTCTGCATGCGCTCGGCCAGGCTTGTGTAGTTTTCCTTGAGCAGGTCTTCGGCGGAGGTGCGGCTGTAGGTCGAGCATTCCAGGGTTTGCACGTCGTTTTCGACCGCGTCACACGGGTTGTTGTCGGACTCTTCGGCAGCGTGTACGCCGGTCGCAATCAGTGTCAGGGCCAGGAAGATCGATTTCATTGAGGTCGCCGCTCTAATCCGGTGATGTATCCAAGATGCGGGAGATTCTGGCCCAAGGAAGCGGGCTTGAACAGGTGGCCGGTCGGGCCGGCTGGCGACCCTTTGTCGCGGATTGACGCTTTCGGCAATTCCCCTGTCGTTTTTGCACCCGGCTGCTGCTGCACCGAGGCATATGCTGGCCCCAAAGCGCCGGCAGACGATTCGGCGCATGGATTGCCAATAAGGGGACGCCTGATGAGCCCAGCCGAATTACACGCCGACAGCATCGTTATCGACGGTCTGATCATTGCCAAATGGAACCGCGAGCTGTTCGAAGACATGCGCAAGGGTGGCCTGACGGCGGCCAACTGCACGGTGTCGGTATGGGAAGGCTTTCAGGCGACGGTCAACAACATCGCCGCCAGCCAGAAGCTGATCCGCGAAAACAGCGACTTGGTGATCCCCGTCCGCACCGTCGCCGACATCCGCAAGGCCAAGGAGCAGGGCAAGACCGGCATCCTCTTCGGCTTCCAGAATGCCCATGCGTTTGAAGACCAGATCGGCTATGTCGAGGTGTTCAAGCAGCTTGGCGTCGGCATCGTGCAGATGTGCTACAACACGCAGAATCTGGTGGGCACCGGTTGTTACGAACGTGACGGCGGCCTGTCGGGCTTCGGTCGCGAGATCGTTGCCGAGATGAACCGCGTCGGCGTCATGTGCGACTTGTCCCACGTCGGTTCCAAGACCTCCGAGGAAGTCATCCTCGAATCGAAAAAACCGGTGTGCTATTCCCACTGCCTGCCGTCGGGACTCAAGGAGCACCCGCGCAACAAGTCTGATGAAGAGCTGAAATTCATTGCCGACCACGGCGGTTTTGTCGGCGTGACCATGTTCGCGCCATTCCTCGCCAAGGGCATCGATTCGACCATCGACGACTACGCCGAAGCCATCGAATATGTGATGAACATCGTTGGCGAAGACGCCATTGGTATCGGCACCGACTTCACCCAGGGGCATGGCCAGGACTTCTTCGAATACCTGACCCACGACAAAGGCTACGCCCGGCGTCTGACCAGCTTCGGCAAGATCATCAACCCGCTGGGCATCCGCACCGTCGGCGAATTCCCCAACCTGACCGAAACCTTGCTCAAGCGCGGCCACTCCGAGCGCGTTGTGCGCAAGATCATGGGCGAAAACTGGGTCAACGTCCTCAAGGACGTCTGGGGCGAGTAACGCTTTCGACAGACCGCCGCCGAACTGCCCCCTCTCCTGCGGGAGAGGGCTGGGGTGAGGGCCGCGGCCACCACTGAACCATCATTTTTCTGGAGTCAAGTTTCCATGGCCAAGATCGCCCCGCAATTGCCAATCGAAGTCGACAGCGAAACCGGTGTCTGGACCTCCGACGCCCTGCCAATGCTCTACGTGCCACGGCATTTCTTCGTCAACAACCACATGGGCATCGAAGAGGTTCTCGGTGCCGACGCCTATGCCGAGATCCTCTACAAGGCCGGCTACAAATCCGCCTGGCACTGGTGTGAAAAAGAAGCTGAATGCCACGGTCTGGAAGGCGTCGCAGTGTTCGAACACTACATGAAGCGCCTGTCGCAGCGCGGCTGGGGTCTGTTCAAAATCCAGGACATCGACCTCGACAAAGGCACCGCCAGCGTCAAGCTCGAACACTCGGCGTTCGTCTACGTGTACGGCAAGGTCGGGCGCAAGGTCGACTACATGTTCACCGGCTGGTTTGCCGGTGCCATGGATCAGATTCTTCAGGCGCGCGGCAGCAACATCCGCACGGTTGCCGAGCAAGTCTACGGTGGCTCCGAAGAAGGCCACGACGACGGCCTGTTCACCGTCAAGCCGTTGTAAGTCGAGGAACCCGCCATGGCTTTCGAAGCAATGTTCCAGCCGATCCAGATCGGCAAACTGACCATCCGCAACCGCGTGCTCAGCACCGCGCACGCCGAGGTCTACGCGACCGACGGCGGCATGACCACCGACCGGTACGTCAAGTATTACGAAGAGAAAGCCAAGGGCGGGATCGGCCTGGCGATTTGCGGCGGTTCGTCCAGTGTGGCCATCGACAGTCCGCAAGGCTGGTGGAAATCAGTCAACCTCGCGGACGACCGGATCATCCCGCACTTCCAGAATCTGGCCGACGCCATGCACAAGCATGGCGCCAAGATCATGATTCAGATTACCCACATGGGCCGCCGTTCGCGTTGGGACGGTGAGCACTGGCCAACTCTGCTGTCGCCGTCGGGCATCCGTGAACCGGTACACCGCGCGACCTGCAAAACCATCGAGCCGGAAGAAATCTGGCGGGTGATCGGCAATTACGCGACTGCCGCTGGCCGCGCCAAGGCCGGTGGTCTGGATGGCGTCGAGCTGTCCGCCGTGCACCAGCACATGATCGACCAATTCTGGAGCCCGCGCGTCAACAAGCGTACCGACGAATGGGGCGGCAGCTTCGAGAACCGCATGCGTTTCGGCCTCGAAGTGCTCAAGGCTGTGCGCAAGGAAGTCGGCGACGATTTCTGCGTCGGGATCCGTCTGTGCGGTGACGAATTCCACCCGGACGGCTTGTCCCACGAGGACATGAAACAGATCGCCAAGTATTACGACGACACCGGCATGCTCGACTTCATCGGCGTGGTCGGTTCGGGCTGCGACACCCACAACACCCTCGCCAACGTTATTCCGAACATGAGTTATCCACCGGAGCCGTTTCTGCATCTGGCTGCGGGGATCAAAGAGGTCGTGAAAGCTCCGGTTCTGCACGCGCAGAACATCAAGGATCCGAATCAGGCCACACGGATTCTCGAGGGCGGTTACGTCGACATGGTCGGCATGACCCGTGCGCACATCGCTGACCCGCACCTGATCGCCAAGATCAAAATGGGCCAGATCGACCAGATCAAGCAGTGCGTCGGCGCCAACTACTGCATCGACCGTCAGTACCAGGGGCTGGATGTGTTGTGCATCCAGAACGCCGCGACTTCCCGCGAATACATGGGCGTGCCGCACATCATCGAGAAATCCACCGGCGTCAAACGCAAAGTGGTGGTGGTCGGTGCCGGTCCGGCCGGGATGGAAGCGGCGCGCGTGTCCGCCGAACGCGGCCACGACGTGACGCTGTTCGAGAAAAAAGAATTTATTGGCGGGCAGATCACTACCGCCTCGAAAGCGCCGCAACGTGACCAGATTGCTGGCATCACGCGCTGGTTCCAACTGGAACTGGCGCGGCTGAAAGTCGATCTGCGTCTGGGCACGGCTGCCGATGTCGCGACGATCATGGACTTGCGTCCGGACGTGGTGGTGCTGGCGGTTGGCGGCCATCCATTCCTTGAGCAGAACGAACACTGGGGCGCCGCCGAAGGGCTAGTGGTCAGCAGCTGGGACGTGCTCGACGGCAAGGTCGCGCCGGGCAAGAACGTGCTGGTCTATGACACGATTTGCGAGTTCACCGGGATGTCGGTTGCCGACTACCTTGCGGACAAGGGCAGCCAGGTCGAGATCGTCACCGACGACATCAAACCGGGCGTGGCTATCGGCGGTACGTCGTTCCCGACCTACTACCGCAGCATGTACCCGAAAGAAGTGATCATGACCGGCGACATGATGCTCGAGAAGGTCTACCGCGAAGGCGACAAACTGATCGCGGTGCTGGAGAACGAATACACCGGCGCCAAAGAAGAACGTGTGGTCGATCAAGTCGTGGTGGAAAACGGCGTGCGTCCGGACGAAGAGCTGTATTACGGGCTCAAGGACGGATCGCGCAACAAAGGCCAGATCGACATCGACGCGCTGTTCGCGATCAAGCCGCAGCCATCGCTGAGCACTACGGGCGACGGTTACTTGCTGTTCCGCATCGGCGACTGCGTGGCGCAGCGCAACACCCACGCCGCGATCTACGACGCCCTGCGCCTGTGCAAGGATTTCTAAAGGCACAACCATCACCTGTGGCGAGGGAGCTTGCTCCCGCTGGGCTGCGCAGCAGCCCCAAAAAACTCAAGTCGAGGTGCATCAGATAAGCACTGGAGACTGTTTTGGGAGTGCTTCGCACTCCAGCGGGAGCAAGCTCCCTCGCCACAAGTAGGTGCTCGCCCTTAGCGGCTTGTACATGACCCCGAAGTCTTTGGGAGCAACACCTATGTTGAACACCCTTCTTCCAATCCTGTTGTTCGCCGCCCTGGGCCTCGCCGTCCTTGGCGCGCTACGGCGGGTGGCCATGTGGCGTCGCGGTCGGGCCTCGAAGGTCGATCTGCTTGGCGGCCTGCTGGCCATGCCCAAGCGCTACATGGTCGATTTGCACCACGTGGTCGCGCGGGACAAATACATTGCTAACACCCACGTCGCCACGGCCGGCGGCGCGGTCGCGTCGCTGGTGATGGCGATTCTGGTGCACGGTTTTGGCCTGCATAACCGCATCCTCGGCTACGCATTGCTGCTGATGTCGGCGGTGATGTTCGTCGGGGCGATCTTCGTTTATCTGCGTCGGCGCAACCCGCCTTCGCGGCTGTCGAAAGGCCCGTGGATGCGCCTGCCGAAAAGCCTGCTGGCCTTCTCGGCGTCGTTCTTTCTGGTGACCTTGCCAGTGGCCGGGATTCTGCCGGAGAACTTCGGCGGCTGGTTGCTGGCGGCGATTCTCGGGGTGGGCGTGCTGTGGGGCGTGTCGGAATTGCTGTTCGGCATGACCTGGGGCGGGCCGATGAAACATGCCTTCGCCGGTGCGTTGCATCTAGCCTGGCACCGTCGCGCCGAGCGCTTTGGCGGCGGCCGTTCCACCGGTTTGAAACCGCTGGATCTCAACGATCCAACCGCACCGCTGGGCGTTGAGAAACCCAAGGATTTCACCTGGAATCAGTTGCTCGGATTCGACGCCTGCGTGCAATGCGGCAAGTGTGAAGCTGCATGCCCGGCGTTTGCCGCCGGCCAGCCACTGAACCCGAAAAAGCTTATCCAGGACATGGTCGTCGGCCTCGCTGGCGGCACTGATGCCAAGTTCGCCGGCAGCCCTTACCCAGGCAAACCCGTGGGCGAGCACAGCGGCCATCCGCATCAACCGATCGTCAACGGTCTGGTCGACGCCGAAACCCTGTGGTCATGCACCACCTGCCGCGCCTGTGTTGAGGAATGCCCGATGATGATCGAGCACGTCGATGCCATCGTCGACATGCGCCGCCACCTCACATTGGAAAAAGGCGCGACGCCGAACAAGGGCGCCGAAGTCCTCGAAAACCTGATCGCCACCGACAACCCCGGCGGTTTCGCACCGGGTGGGCGGATGAACTGGGCAGCAGATCTGAGCCTCACTTTACTCAGCGAAAAGAAAGCCACCGACGTGTTGTTCTGGGTCGGCGACGGCGCGTTCGACATGCGCAACCAGCGCACCTTGCGCGCGTTCGTCAAAGTCCTGAAAGCGGCCAAAGTCGACTTCGCGGTGCTCGGTCTTGAAGAACGTGACAGCGGTGATGTGGCCCGGCGTCTGGGCGATGAAGCGACCTTCCAGTTGCTGGCCAAGCGCAATATTCAGACCCTGGCCAAGTACAGCTTCAACCGCATTGTCACCTGCGATCCTCACAGTTTCCACGTACTGAAAAACGAGTACGGCGCGTTCGACGGCAACTACCTGGTGCAGCACCACAGCACCTACATGGCGGAAATCATCGGTGCAGGCGCGCTGAACCTCGGTCAGCACAAAGGCAGCAGCGTGACCTATCACGATCCGTGCTACCTCGGCCGCTACAACGGCGAATACGAGGCGCCGCGCGAAGTGCTGCGCGCCCTCGGCATCGAAGTGAAAGAGATGCAACGTTCCGGCTTCCGTTCGCGCTGCTGCGGTGGCGGTGGCGGGGCGCCGATCACCGACATTCCGGGCAAGCAGCGGATTCCCGACATGCGCATGGACGACATCCGCGAGACCGGCGCTGAACTGGTGGCCGTGGGTTGTCCACAGTGCACGGCGATGCTCGAAGGCGTGGTCGAACCGCGTCCGTTGATCAAGGACATTGCTGAGCTGGTGGCCGACGCGCTGCTCGAAGATGCCGCCCCGAACAAACCTGCCACCCCCGCCAAACGTGAACCTGCGGAGGCCCACTGATGAGCGACATTATCCGCCGCGACCCGCGCGCTGAATGGATCGCACGCAACCGTCTGCATCCGCTGCATGCGGCGATGCAACCGGCGCAACACAGCTGGATGGGGCCGAACGGCGTGATCCGCAAGAATCTGCACGGCGTCGGTTTTATCGGGCCGAACGGCATCAAGCGGATTGATCGCAGCGGCGCGCAACAGGGCGGGGCGACTAAACGTTCTGCCGCTGTGGAAGTGCAATTGCCGCTGCATCAGGTGCCAGCGCCAGCGTTTTACATCAGCGTGGTGCCGGACATGGTTGGCGGTCGCTTGAGCAGTCATGACCGTGACTTGTTGGGTCTGGCGCATCAATTGGCCGGCAGCGATGGTGCGGTGCTGGCCGTGGTGTTTGGTGAACATAAAGAAAATGCGTTCGCCACCGCAGGCGTTGATCGCTTGCTGGTACTCGAAGGCGAAGAATTCAGCGGTTATGCACCGGAGCAACGTGTGCAGGGGCTGCGGGCTGTGGATAACCAGTTCAGTCCGCGTCACTGGCTGCTGCCAGACAGTCGCAGCGGTGGCGGCGAACTCGGTCGGCGATTTGCTGCGGCACTCGGCGAACGCCCGGCAACGCGTGTATGGCAGGTCAAGGATCAAGAGTGTATCGGCCGCGCGGGCGCCGGTTTACAAGACTTGGCGCGTCCGGTCGCACGACTGATTCTCGCATCCGCCGAATGTGCCGAGCCGGTCAGTGAAACGCGGCATGAAGCGCTGCCGGTAGAGTTATCCACAAGCGTCGCGCGCAGTCTGTCGCGCATTGAAGATCTCGGCGCCGTAGCAGTGGACCCGGCGGCGATTCCCATGGCCGAAGCCGAGTTCATTTTCTCCGGGGGCAATGGTGTTCGTGACTGGGAGCTTTTCCACAGGACTGCCGTAGCGTTGGGCGCTACCGAAGGCGCTTCGCGCGTGGCAGTGGACGACGGCTTCATGGCCCGCGACCGGCAAGTCGGCGCGTCCGGCACCTGGGTCACTGCGCGGGTTTACGTGGCGGTGGGGATTTCCGGGGCGATCCAGCATCTGCAAGGTATCGGCGCCTGCGACAAAGTCGTGGCGATCAACCTTGATCCGGGCTGCGACATGATCAAACGTGCTGACCTCTCGGTCATCGGCGAGAGCGCGGAGATTCTTCAGGCCTTGATCGCGGCAGTAGAGGCTTACCGCAACGAAGCCAAGCGCGATGCGGCTTAAGGAACGCTTATGAACACGAAGATCATCAGTCTGGTTTCAATTGGGGCACACCCGACCTCCGGCCGCCCACGCCGTGCCGAACAGGATGCGCGCGCCGTGGAGCTGGGCTTGCAACTGGCTGGGGATAACTTGCAGGTGCTGCATGCCGGTGATGTTGCGGAACCGGCGTTGCGCGCCTATCTGGGCATGGGCCTTGAGCAAATGCATGTGCTGGAACAGCCGGCGGGCGCGGATGCGTTGCCGGCGTTGACGGCTTATCTGCGCGAGGCTGGTGCTCAGGTGGTGCTGACCGGTAGCCAGGCAGAAACCGGCGAGGGCTCGGGGATGCTGCCGTTTCTGCTCGCCGAAGGGTTGGGCTGGCCGTTGGTGGTGGGATTGGCGCAGGTTGAGTCGATCAGTGAGGGTTCGGCGCTGGTACTGCAAGCGTTGCCGCGCGGGCAGCGACGGCGGTTGAAGGTGAAGCTGCCGTTTCTGGCTACTGTGGATAACGCAGCGCCCAAGCCTCGGCAGAGTGCTTACGGACCGGCGCGGCGTGGGGTTCTGCAGGCTGATGATGTAGAGGTGATGGATGACGAGTTGCTGGCGGTGGCCACGCTGCAACCGGCCAAGCCTCGGCCGAAGCGTCTGAAAGTGATCAAAGCCAAGAGCGGGGCGGACCGGATGAAAGCCGCTACCGCTAAAGCCAGTGGCGGCGGTGGTCAGGTGCTTAAGGGTGTGACTGCGCAGGCAGGCGCCGAAGCCATTCTCAAATTGCTGATCGAAGAAGGCGTTGTCCGCTGAAGAGCCCCTCACCCTAGCCCTCTCCCGGAGGGAGAGGGGACTGACCGAGGTGGATTGGTCGGGTACATCGACCTGCGACTTCGCGGTGGCCTTGGGTTGCCAGGCTTCAATTGCCTTGCTTTAGCCAGTTTAAGGTCGCGGCGAACGCTCAGGTCGATGTACCTCGCAAGTTCACCACCGTAGGCCCCCTCTACCTCTGGGCGGTCCGACGTTTCGGGAGGGCTGGGGTGAGGGCAAGCAGATATCAAACCATCCACAAAGCTAAAAGTACCCACAATCTTTGTTGGCGCTTCTGTGGATAAGATGTTCGCTATTGTCTGAGAGCCATATATAACGTGGCTTTCAGTGTGCTGGTTGAAAAATGAGCAATCCACTCGATCAGCCCTGTAAAACGCGCCAAAGCTCTTAAATCTCAAAGCCTTCAGCACTTTTCCACAGCCCACCAAAAGTTACCCCCGATCTCTGTTGGTGCTTCTGTGGATAACGTGTTCGCTATCCTCTATAAGCCAAGTAGAACGGTGCTCCCAGAGCTTCGATCAAAAAACAATCAATCCACTCGGCAAACCCTGCTTCTGAATAAGTCACGCTTTTTCTACACATATCCACCGATTGATTTGCACGTTACCCACAGTTGTCCCCATTACCTGAGGGTATCTATGTGGATAACTTGTACACCAAACCCTGCAAGCCCCGCTGTATATAGTCCAAACCGCTATTGATCACATTTCATACAGTTCTAAACCCCTGCCTTGACTTAGATCGGACCGCTGTCTTCACTGCAATGGCACAAGGACAGCCGTCACTTATCCACATCTGGTTCACGGAGAACGCGTGATGGATAGCCCGCCACACAGCCCGCCCCCGATTTCCCGTCAGCGCACGTTGCGTCGCGCCGCCAATCAACGCGCCCGCCTCTAGCTGCCCGATCACTTTCACATTGCTGTTCTGCCGCCGCGCATTGCCGGTGGCCAGGTGCTCGTTCGCCCATTGATTGCAGGCAACCGCAGAGTTGCCCTCATCTGCCTGATAGAGGAACTACCTCATGACCCGGATCGCTACGCCCATCAGCGCCATCAAAGAACATTACGACGTGATCGTTATCGGCTCCGGCTATGGCGGCGGCATTGCCGCGTCGCGCCTGTCCCGAGCGGGGAAAAAGGTCTGCCTGCTGGAACGTGGCCGGGAAATTCAGCCCGGCGAATACCCCAACACCATGATCGCGGCCACTGAAGAACTGCAGGTGCACGACCCGGACGGGCATATCGGTTCACGCACCGGATTGTTCGACCTGCACGTCAACGCGCAGCAAAACGTGGTGGTCGGTTGCGGTCTGGGCGGCACGTCGCTGATCAATGCCAACGTCGCGCTGGAACCGGAGCCGGGCGTGTTCGACGATCCGCGCTGGCCGCTGGAGGTGCGCGAACACCGCGACACGCTGCTCAAGGACGGCTACGCCCGCGCCCGGGAAATGCTCAAACCCAATCCATACCCGAGCACTGCGCCAAATCTGCCGAAACTCGATGCCAACAAAAAATCCGCGGACTTCCTCAAGCAAGGCGCGCATTTCTACAAGCCGCCGATCAACGTGACCTTCGACAAACTGCCGAACAACCTCAACCACGTCGGCGTCGAGCAACTGCCGTGCAACCAGTGCGGCGACTGCGTTTCGGGCTGTAACAACAAGGCCAAGAACACCACGCTAATGAATTACCTGCCGGACGCCAGCAACCATGGCGCGGAGATTTTCTGTCAGGCCCAGGTGCGCCATCTGGAGCGCGACGGTAACGGCTGGATCGTGCACTTTCAGTATCTGGACAGCGGCCGCGAGAAATTCGATGCGCCGACGTTGTTCGTCAAAGCCGACATTGTTGTGGTGTCGGCCGGCACCCTCGGCTCCACGGAAATTCTCCTGCGCTCGCGGGACAAAGGCTTGGCGATGTCCGCTCAGCTCGGCGAGAACATGAGCGGCAACGGTGACATCCTCGGCTTCGGCCACAACTGCGAACAGACCATCAACGGCATCGGTTTCGGCGCACACCCGGCCAAGGAACTGCACCCGGTCGGCCCGTGCATCACCTCGGTGATCGACATGCGCACCGAAGGCGACTGGCGCAGTCGCATGGTGATTGAAGAAGGCTCGATCCCCGGCGCGCTTGGTCGGCCAATGGTGCCGGCGATGGCCGGTTTTGCCGAGATGATCGGCGAGCCGACCGACACTAGTTTCAGCGCCAAAGTGAAGTACAAGGCGCGCGAAGCCGAGAGCTTTTTGCGCGGTCCGTATTACGGTGCGCTGCACAACCTGCAGACCTATCTGATCATGAGCCACGACAGTGGCAACGGGCGGATGCTGCTCGACAGCAAGGATCAATTGCGCATCGATTGGCCGGGCGTCGGCGAGCAGGAAAACGTCAAGCTCGGCAACCAGCGTTTGCACCAGAGCACCGAAGCGTTGGGCGGGATCTGGGTGGAAAACCCGATCTGGACCAAGTTGCTCAAGCACAGCATCGTCTCGGTGCATCCGCTCGGCGGTTGCGTGATGGGCGCGGACGCGGTGCAAGGCGTGGTCAACCACAAAGGCCAGGTGTTCAGCGGCGCCAGCGGCACCGATGTGTACGCCAATCTTTACGTGACCGACGGCGCGGTGATCCCGACGTCGCTGGCGGTCAATCCGTTGCTGACCATCTCTGCCGTGAGCGAGCGCAACATGGCTTTGCTCGCCGCTGATCGAGGCTGGGAAATCGATTACACCTTGCCGTCGGCGCCGCGCAAACCGGCAGTGCCACCGACCCTCGGCGTGCAGTTCACCGAGACCATGAAAGGCTATTTCTCCGAGGCAT
This sequence comes from Pseudomonas sp. TWP3-2, assembly GCF_049897765.1. Classification (NCBI taxonomy): domain Bacteria; kingdom Pseudomonadati; phylum Pseudomonadota; class Gammaproteobacteria; order Pseudomonadales; family Pseudomonadaceae; genus Pseudomonas; species Pseudomonas sp. TWP3-2. The sequence goes on from NZ_JAFCWW010000015.1 coordinate 75,963, forward strand.
TCACTGGCGCGCAGAGCACCGATCTTAAAGTCTATGAAGCCGCTGCCAAACGCGGTGAGGCGGACAATTCGCCGATCGATTTCACCCTGACCATCACCGCCAACGACCTGAACCGCATGATCAAGGAGCCGGAACACGCCGCAACCATCGTCGGCACGGTCATCGCTCCAGCGTTGTCGCCAGAGCCGCTGACCGCCAGCAACGGCGTGTTCAATCTGTTCGAACAATTCGAGCAGCAGGTCGATACGCGTCACATGAAATACGACATGAAACTGACCGCCGAGGATGGCAGCGACTACTTTTTCAGCGCGTTCAAAACCGTGCCGGAAGACAACGGCGTGCTGAATATCTGGCACGACACCAGCACCCTTTATGTGACGCTGTATCGCGGGCCGGACAAGTCCGGCGAAGTTATCGGCTCGGGGGTGATGCACATCAAACCGACCGATTTCGCCAAACAGATGACCACCATGAAAGTGCTCAACGCGCGCAATGAGCGTGAGCGTATCGAAGGGCTGGCGCGGTTCGGCAAGTTCTTTGCCGGGATTCTCTGGGAGAGTTACGGCGGGGTGTTTGCCGGGGATATCTACTTCAACCCCGACGCACCGCCACGTCTGAAACGGCCGCTGGATGCGCCGACGCCGCACGTGCATTTCTTCCCCACCGAGGACGGCGTCGAGCTGCGGCTGACGCGCTATCAGGCCGGCAGCAAAGGCCCGGTGATGCTGGTGCATGGGCTGGGCGTGGGTTCGAATATCTTCTCCACCGACACCATCCAGACCAATCTGCTGGAATACCTGTGCAAGCACGACTATGACGTGTGGCTGCTGGACTTCCGCGTGAGCATTCTGTTGCCGGCGAGCAAAAAGGAATGCAATGGCGACCAGATCGCCCAGTACGACTTCAAGGCTGCGATCGCGCAGATTCAGCAACAGACGCAGGCCAAAGACGTGCAGTGCGTGGTGCATTGCTACGGCGCGACGACGTTTTTCATGTCGCTGCTGGCCGGCCTGCAAGGTGTGCGTTCGGTGGTGTGTTCGCAGATTGCCGCTGACACGGTGGTGGCAACTGCCACGGGCCTGAAGGCCGGTTTGCACCTGCCGGGCATGCTCGATGCGATTGGCGTGAAGTCGATGACCGCTTACGCCGATAGCAAGGAAAACTGGTTCAACAAGCTCTACGACAAGGCCCTCAACGGCTACGCTCGAATCGAGGCGCAGGGCTATTGCACCAACCCGGTGTGCCACCGCATCACCTTCATGTACGCCTCGCTGTACCGCCACGACACCCTGAATGAAACCCTGCACGACAACCTGCACGAGTTGTTCGGCGAGTCGAACATTCAGACTTTCGAGCACCTGGCGCTGATCGTGCGCAAAGGCCATTTGGTGGATTTCAAAGGGCAGGATGTGTACATGCCGCACTTCGAGCGGTTGAGCATGCCGATCTGCTTTATCAGCGGCGCCGATAACCAGTGCTATCTGCCGGAAAGCACGCTGAAGACTTACCAGCGCGTCTGCGATGTCCATGGACCGGAGCGCTACAGCCGGCACGTGGTGCCGGGCTACGGGCATATCGACTGCATGTTCGGCAAGAACGCAGTGGTCGACGTGTATCCGATCATCCTTGAACACCTGGAGAAAACGGCCCTCGGCTGATCTCGGACCGAGTCGACTGCATCGCTGGCAAGCCAGCTCCCACATTGGATGGTGCCAGGCACAAATCCTGTGAACACCTCTAGACCTGTGGGAGCTGGCTTGCCAGCGATAGCAATCTTTCAGGCGCTGCATCTCTAAGGACAAGGACAATATGGACAGCTACATCCGCTGGTTTCAACGCTTCATCTGGATCGGCATCGCCATGAACATGGTGTTCGCGATCCCTGCGCTGTTCGCGCCGGGGTTGCTCACATCGGTGGTCGGCCTGCCGCCGCAACTCTCCGATCCGTGGCTGGAAAACGCCGGGATGCTGCTGGTAGGCATCAGCGTGTTGTACATGCCGTCAGGCTTAAACGCGCCGCGCTATGTGGTGCATTCCTGGCTGTGTGTGCTGACGCGGTTGATCGCCGTGGCGTTCTGGATCTATCTGATCAACACCAGCAATCAGGGCTCGGTATTCGTGCCGATGTTGATGGGTGATCTGAGCTTTTTCCTGATCCTCGGCATCCTCCTGTACCTGGGCAACACACCGGCCAATCGGCCCGTGGCGCTGCTGTGTGACGGCTGGCGTGAATGGCGCGCCGGTTGGGCGCGGCGCTGGCAGAGCCATGCGTTCAAGGTTGGCACTCTGGTCGTGGTTCTGTTGCTGGGCTTCATCGGCTACCAGACCTGGTATCAGATGCTGCGCGTGGTGCCGGAACAGCAATACGCCTCCGACGAAGACCACTACAAATACGCCGCCATCGGTCTCGGTATCGAGGCGCGAATCCCGTATTACCTGTTCGCTGTGCTGCCGCAGATGTGCCCGGAAAAAATGCCCAAACCCGGTGGCTGGGAAGTCTTCGGCTTCCTGTTCGAGAATGGCAAGGACCTGCCAATCGGCATGGCCAAGCGACAGATCGGTTACCCCTCGGTCGAGCCGAACTGCGCGTTGTGCCACACCGGTTCCTATCGTGCGAATGCCAGCGACGTCGCGGTGAATGTCGCCAGTGCACCGGCCAACACCCTGCAACTGCAAGCCTTCCAGTGGTTCGCCTACGATTGCGCCAGCGATCCGAAATTCACCACTGACGCACTCATGACCGCGATCAATGCCAAATTCCAGTTGGGCTTTTTCGAGCGCCTCTACAACCGCTACCTGATCATGCCGATGGCGAAAAGTGCGCTGCTCAAACAGAAGCAAGCCTACGCCTGGCAGAAGCTGCGCCCACAACAGGGCCCGGGGCGTACCGACACCTTCAACCCGACGAAAATGGTGGTGTTCGGCTTCCCGGATGACTCGACCATCGGCACCGTCGATCTGCCGCAAGTGTGGAACCAGAAACCCCGCGAATCGATGTACCTGCACTGGGACGGCAATAACAACAAGATCCACGAACGCAATTACGCCGCCGCGATGGCCGTCGGTGCAACGTCGGAATCAGTGCTGCCGCCGAGCTTCAACCGTGTGACCAACTGGCTGCTTGGGCGCAAACCGCCGGCGTGGCCGTGGGCGCTGGATCAAGCCAAAGTCGCGCAGGGCAAACCGATCTGGGAAAGCAACTGCGCCGGTTGTCACGACTTCGGCCGTGCCGACACCGGACAAGTGACCACTAACATCGATCAGTTGGGCACCGATCCGCATCGGCTCAACTCATTCACTACCGGGCTGGTCGCCGCGTTCCACAGCTTCAAGAAGCCACCGTTCGACTTCGGCGCGTATCGCAAAACCCAGAGCTACAGCAACACACCCACCGACGGTATCTGGCTGCGCGCGCCGTACCTGCACAACGGCTCGGTGCCGACCCTGTGGGACTTGCTGCAAACACCGGACAAACGCCCGCAGGCGTTCATCACCGGTTCGGACATCTACGACCCGGTCAACGTCGGTTTCGTCAGCAGCGGCGCCCAGGCGAAAGCCTCGGCCGACTTCAACTACGACACGCGCCAAGAGGGCAACCACAACAGCGGTCACCTGTACGGCACGCAATTGTCGGACGTCGACAAGCGCGCACTGATCGAATTCATGAAAACCCTGTGAACCCTTACGGATAGAGGAATACGCCATGTCACTGGTCAGTCATTGGGAACACGAATACGACAAGGTCAAACTGCGGCTGCACGGCTTGTTCACGCGCATGGAAATGGCCTGGATGAAGCTCATCAGCGAACTCGAACCGGAGGAGTTCAAGGCGATCATCAGTTTGCTGCAGCGCGGTCACGATCAGGCTCACTACGTGCTCAAACATGGCGAGTTGCCCGACGACGAGCCAAGCGTGCCGTGGGAACTGGCCCACGGCTTGTCGATCCTGCGCATCGGCAATGCCACGCCGTTGCCGCAATCTACCGCCGAGTTGCAAACCCGCGTGCTCAAGGACGGCAGTCTGCTCGGTTGTCGCAAGTGGGAGTTGCTTGATCTGCTGTGGAGCGAAGCGCTGCTGAAGTGGATCGAAAACCTGCGTCACCACGCGACTTTCGGCACCGATCCGGTGCTGGTGAAAATGGATCGCGAAGTGACGCTGGCCATCGCCGGAGATTGGGGCACCGGCCCGTTCGACAGCCATGCGCCAGCGGTCTCGGTGGCCAATCAGATGCAACTGGCCCAAGCCGATTTCACCGTGCATCTGGGGGATGTGTATTACGCCGGTAGCCATTCCCAGGAAGATGTCGACATGGCCGGTTGGCCGATGGGCACCCATGGCTCGTTCACCCTCAATTCCAACCACGAGATGTACAGCGGCGCCCACGGCTATTTCAAGGAATTGGCCAAGCGTTTTCCGGGGCAACAGGGCACCAGTTACTTTGCGTTGTACAACGATGACTGGCTGGTGGTCGGACTGGATTCGGCCTATGCCTCTGACGCCTTGAATCTGTACATGGATGGCACGCTGAACGAACCGCAGATCGAGTGGATGAAGGGGTTGCCGAAGCGCAAAAAAATCATGGTGCTCAGCCACCATCAGGGCTTCGACATTTCCGGGCACAACAAGACTGCGCTGTACCAACCGGTGTGCGATGCGCTGGGGCGTGAGCCGGATTATTGGTATTGGGGGCATTTGCATAACGGCATTGTTTACGCGCAGCAGGGCGGACTGCAGGCACGCTGTGCCGGGCATGGGGCGATTCCCTACGGCAACGCCAGTGAACTGGACGGGCATTTGCGGGTGTTGTGGTCGGAGACGCAAAGTGCGCAGGACCCGGCGTATCCGGATCGGGTGTTGAATGGGTATGTGAAAGTTCGGCTGGTCGGAGAAAATATCATTGAGGAGTTTATCGCCGAGAACGGAGAAGTTCGTTGGCGATCTAACTAATGTGTTTAACCCAAGTGCGCCGATCAAGGCGCACTTTTTATTGTTCAAATTGATAACAATATTCTGAAGTGTATTTTCGATATACGTCTTGTTTAATTTTTCGGTTAATAAGTTGCCAGCGGTAATTCGATTGCTGGAACTTGTATCATGGAAGATTGAATGATGTACGCGATCAAAAATACTGCATTAGCGCTGGGGCTGTTGAGTGCTCAGCTTACTTCTTTGTCGTTGTCCGCGGCTGAAACAGCTCCGGGCATCAATAACTTCAAAAAACCGTTTAACGAATACTCGTGGGTGACGGCGCACAACGGTTATCTGGATGACATGCGTACTCAGCTCAACCGGGGCGTTCGTGGTTTCATGCTGGACTTGCACCCCGGCACTTCGGGCGGCGAGGCGGATGCTTATCTGTGCCATACCCCTAAAGACCCGGGTGCTTGCAATATCGGTACTAATACCAAGTTTGCCGATGCGTTGAACAATGTGTTTCTGCCGTTCCTGCGCAGTAATCCCAACGCCGTGGTGACACTGTTGCTGGAGACTCGCGTGGAGAAGGCCAGCATGACTCGCGCGATCAGCCAGGTGCCTGGGTTAGCTGACTGGGTATTCGACCCGGCGGCCTATAGCAATTCGGCGTCCTGGCCGACGCTGGAACAAATCATCGGCAGTGGCAAGCGCCTGGTGATCCTTACCGACAGGCACGACGGCGTGTATCCGGTCAATGGCAAGAGCGTCAATGTACTGCTCGATAACAAATGGGAAAGCCAGAACTACTGGGATTTGGGCATTACTTCGCTCAAGCATGAATGGAGCTGCCCGTCGCGCTGGACGAATTACTATCCGACTGTAGATGCAGTCGGATTCAAAAATTGGCCGCGACTGTTTGTGATGAATCAATTTCACGCATGGGGGGCAACCGCAGCGCACGCGGGTACTACGGATAACAATCTGACGTGGCTGGAACGGCGAGTGGACAACCACTGTGCGAGCGCATTAGGCAAACGCACTGCACCAAGCTTTATGACGATTGATTTCAATCAGACGGGGGACGCCTTTCCCTACGCTGCTGCCCTGACTCAGGGTGGCTTCTACTTCTATGAAAAAAGCCATGTGGACCAGACAGGTGACACTGTCTGCGTGGTTCCGGCGGGCCAGGATCTTGACTTCAGCTTGCCGGGGCGGGGCTGTGAAAGAGATGAGTCGCGTTCTCTGCAACTGCGTGGAGTTGCCAAGGGTACGCGCCTCAGCCTGTACGACTCGCCCGGTGGCAGCGCCAGTGATGACTACACTTTTGTTGATGTAAAACGCGACATTGGTATTAACGAGTCAGTAAAACTTGGCAGCTTCGAGGCCAACTTTGAAAATGCCGATATCAAGGTCACACATATTCACAATAACGGTCTGGATGGAAAGGTTTCGCGTATCTCGGTGGGGAAAACACCAGCGCCGGGAGACTTTCGCGATGCGAGTGTTGTGCTTTATGAAGGTAATTCGGCCACCCAGAATATTATTTGCACCGTGACGCTGGCTAATACTCACACGTTCAATTTTGGCGGCAGCTGTAAAAATGATGACGCGCGCTCCGCGAAAATCGTAAAGGCCAAGGCCGGCACCAGTTTTATGGTGTACGGCAATAAGAATGTGAATGAAAACCAGGGTTATGCCCGGATAGACGTTTTAAGTGACATCACCACCCCTGTGATAGTGGCCAGCTTCGAACGCAACCACAACGGTGGTGCTTACCGCATCATTCGTGGTGGCCCGAGCAGCCAGTTGGATGGCAAGGTTTCCAGCATGCGAGTCATGGCGCCGTAAGGCATGGAAATGCAAAACCCGCAGCGTCAAATGACGTCTGCGGGTTTTTTTGCCCTGTGGGTCGGTTCAGCCCTGAACAGGAACGCCTTTCAGGTAGGGCGCAGGCTCTGCCCCAAGATTGCTCAGCAACCGCTCGCTGTACCAGTCGACGAAATTCACCACGCCAAATTCATAGGTCTTCGAGTACGGCCCCGGCTGGTAGGCGGTGGAGTTGATGCCGCGCTGGTTTTCTTCGGCCAGACGGCGGTCCTGATCGTTGGTGGCGTCCCACACCTGGCGCATGCGTTCGACGTCGTAATCCACACCTTCGACCGCGTCCTTGTGCACGATCCATTTGGTGGTGACCATGGTTTCCTGCGCACTGATCGGCCACACGGTGAAGACGATGATGTGATCGCCCATGCAGTGGTTCCACGAGTGCGGCAGATGCAGGATGCGCATCGAACCGAGGTCCGGGTTCTTGATCCGCCCCATCAGTTTGGCGCAACCCTGTTTGCCGTCGAGGGTCATCGACACGGTGCCCTTGAGCAGCGGCATGCGCACGATGCGGTTGCGCAGGCCGAAACTGGCGTGGGCGTAAGGGATCTTCTCGGCTTCCCAGGAAGCGGCAGAGGCGGCGACGTGATCCTTGAACGCCTGATCAGCGCGCGGGTCGGTGACGTCGTCCCATTCGAGCAGGGTCTTGAGCAATTCCGGGTGCGACGCGTTGCAGTGGTAGCACTCGCGGTTGTTTTCCAGCACCAGTTTCCAGTTGGCCTTTTCCATCAAGGTGGTGGTGATCGCCACCTTGGTGTTCTCCATGTCGTACGGTTCCATGTAGTGGTTCAGCGTCGACAGGAAGTCATCGATGGCCGGTGGATTCTCGGCCAGGCTGATGAAGATGTAGCCGCCGGCGGTCTTCACGTTCACCGGTTTCAGGCCGTATTGCTTCATGTCAAAGTCGGCGCCCATTTCGGTGCCGGCGAACAGCAGGCGACCGTCCAGCTCATACGTCCACTGGTGGTAATGGCAGACCAGTTTGGCGACCTTGCCTTTCTCGCTGGTGCACAGGCGCGAGCCACGGTGCCGGCAGACGTTGTGGAACGCATGCACCACGCCCTCGGCGCCGCGAATCACGATGATCGGATTCTTGCCGATCTGCAGCGTCAGGTAGTTGCCTTTGGCCGGGATCTCGCAGGTCATGCCGGCGATCAGCCATTCTTTCTGGAAGATCTCCTGCATGTCGATATCGAACAGGCGCTCGTCACTGTAGAACGGCTGCGGCAGCGAAAAGGTGCGCTCACGCTCTTGCAGCATCTGTGCGGTGGCCTTGCGTGCGGGTTCCAGCGGATCGCCCAGGCTGATTTTTGCGGTGTCCATCGATGTGATCCTCAAGGCCATTCTGTGTGGCCGGCGAAAGTGGCTGATCAGAGCTGCAACGCAAGGTGTAAAGAATCTGTTTTGTCTGGAGCCGAGTGTGGGGCCGGCGCGGGCGCGAACCTTATCCATGGGCGACATGATGCAATCTGTTCCCGACGCGCAACCCCCGGTGGCTGGGGGCTGGTCGCGATAAGTATGTCAATGTCGCGGATAGGTAAACGGGCCGTCTGCGCTATACGCAGAATCGCCACATGAAGGCCGACAGTCGGCCGTGGAGAACAGCATGTCCAACAGCTTCCTGAATCCGGTCACCACACAGACCTGGGCCAATGGCCGACACATCGTCCGTTGCGTCAAAGTCATCCAGGAAACCTGGGACGTGCGCACCTTCTGTTTCATGGCCGATCAGCCGATTCTGTTCTTCTTCAAGCCGGGGCAGTTCGTCACCCTCGAGCTGGAAATCGAAGGCCAGCCGATCATGCGTTCCTACACTATTTCCAGTTCACCGTCGGTGCCGTACAGCTTTTCGGTGACCATCAAGCGGGTGCCGGGCGGCAAGGTGTCCAACTGGCTGCACGACACGCTGCATGAAGGCCAGGAGCTGGCAGTGCACGGGCCGGTCGGGCTGTTCAACGCGATGGACTTCCCCAGTCCGAAAGTCCTCTACCTGAGCGGCGGCGTGGGCATCACCCCGTGCATGTCGATGGCGCGCTGGTTCTACGACACCAACGCGAACGTCGACATGACCTTTGTCCACAGCGCGCGCTCACCGAAAGACATCATTTACCACCGCGAGCTGGAGCACATGGCGTCGCGGATCGACAACTTCAGCCTGCACCTGATCTGCGAGAAGCACGGTCTGGGCGAGCCTTGGGCTGGTTATCGCGGTTATCTGAATCACAAGATGCTCGAACTGATGGTGCCGGACTTCCTTGAGCGTGAAGTGTTCTGCTGCGGGCCGACGCCTTACATGACAGCGGTCAAGCGTCTGCTGGAAAACGCCGGCTATGACATGAAGCGTTATCACGAGGAATCCTTCGGCGCGACACCGCCAGAGGCGCGTGCCGATGCGGTGGAGCAGGCGGAGCAGGCTGCTGACGCACCCGAAGTACCGACGGCGGATCTGCACTTGGTCGAGTTCACCTCTTCAGACAAGAGCATTCGGGTGGCACCGGGTGAGACGGTGCATGCGGCGGCTGCGAAAGTTGGGTTAATGATTCCCAAGGCTTGCGGGATGGGGATTTGCGGGACGTGCAAGGTGCTCAAGCTTGGGGGCGAGGTGGAGATGGAGCATAACGGCGGGATTACTGAGGATGATGAGGCTGAGGGGTACATTCTTTCTTGCTGCAGTGTGCCTAAAGGGGATGTGCGGATCGATTTCTGACCGGAGGTGAGGCTAACTCCTGCGCCAGGCTCACCCCTCACCCCAGCCCTCTCCCGAGGGAGAGGGAGCCGATCTGTATGCTTTTCAGATCCTGAGTTCGACTCGGTATTTCACGTCGGGGTACCTCAAATAAACACCTCGGTCAGTTCCCTCTCCCTCTGGGAGAGGGTTAGGGTGAGGGGTTTTTTCAGTCGATGAACAGATCCGGCATTAGTGCCGCCTCGCTTTCCCGTTCAAAGCGGTAATGATCGAACTCGGTCGCACCGTCTTCCCGCAGGATTTCTTCATCAATCAACAACCGCCCGGTAATCCCACGCCCGGTGCTATTCAAAACCACATAAGCCGCATCCGCCATAATCTGCGGCGTGCGCGCGTGTTTGAACGACTCTCTATTCCCCAACTGAAATTCGATCGCCGCCGTGGCAATCATCGTCTGCGGCCACAGCGAATTGACGCTGATCCCGTAATTGGCAAATTCCTCACTCATCCCCAGCGTGAGCATGCTCATGCCGTACTTGGTGACCGTGTAAGGGCTGTACTGCGCAAACCATTTGCTCGCCAGATTTAGCGGTGGCGACAGGTTGAGAATGTGCCCGGCGGATTTCTTCAAATAGGGCAGGGCGGCTTGACTGCACAGCAACACCGCGCGGGTGTTGATCTGGTGCATCAGGTCGAAGCGCTTGAGTTCGATGTGCTGCACACCCGTCAGTTTGATCGCCCCGGCATTGTTCACCAGTGCATCGATCGCGCCGAAATGTTCATTGGCTTGCGCCAGCGCCTTTCGCACTGCGTCTTCATCGCGTACATCGAGTTGCAGCGCCAGGGCTTTGCCGCCAGCGACTTCGACTTCTGCAGCCACGCTGTGAATGGTGCCGGGCAACTTGGGGTGCGGCTCGGCACTTTTGGCCGCTATCACGATATTCGCGCCGTCCCTGGCGGCACGCAGCGCAATCTCACGGCCGATGCCACGGCTGGCGCCGGTGATGAACAGGGTTTTGCCTTTTAGCGACATGCCGATGCTCCTGCTTATTGTTCTGTGAGCGGAGGGCTCGACAGACAATGTAGACCAAGAGGCTGACGCGGCAGGAATGGCTGTGTTTTTGTGGCGAGGGGATTTTGTGGCGAGGGGATTTATCCCCGTTGGGCTGCGAAGCGGCCCCAAATCCAGAGAACGCGGTTTTGTCAGGAAATACCGCGTTCTCTGGTTTTACGACGGCTTCGCCGCCGAACGGGGATAAATCCCCTCGCCACAGGGGATCAGCGTTAGGCGGACATGACTTCGCGGATATCACGCGCCAGTTCGCGTACGCGTTCTTCTTCGGTGTCCCACGAGCACATGAAGCGCGCGCCGCCCTTGCCGATGAAGGTGTAGAAGCGCCAGCCGCGTGCGGTCAGGGCGGCGATGGCCGGTTCCGAGAGTTGCAGGAACACGCCGTTGGCCTGTACCGGGAACATCAGTTCGACGCCCGGAATGTCGCTGACCAGTTCGGCCAGCAATTGCGCGCAGTGGTTGGCGTGGCGCGCGTATTTGAGCCAGGCGTCGTTTTCGAGGATGCCAACCCACGGTGCCGACAGAAAGCGCATCTTCGACGCCAGTTGCCCGGCCTGTTTGCAGCGGTAATCGAAGTCTTCCGCCAGTTTATGGTTGAAGAACAGAATCGCCTCACCGACCGCCATGCCGTTTTTCGTGCCGCCGAAGCACAGCACGTCGACACCGGCCTTCCACGTCAGATCGGCAGGCGAGCAGCCGAGGAAGGCGCAGGCGTTGGAGAAGCGTGCGCCGTCCATGTGCAGGTTCAGGCCCAGCTCTTTGCAGGTGGCGCTGATGGCGCGGATTTCTTCAGGGGTGTAGACGCTGCCGACTTCGGTGGCCTGGGTCAGGGTCACCACGCGCGGTTTCGGGTAGTGAATGTCCTGGCGCTTGAGCGCGACTTCGCGGATCGAGGCCGGGGTGATCTTGCCGTTTTCAGTGCCGGCGATCAGCAGTTTGGAGCCGTTGGAGAAGAATTCCGGCGCGCCGCATTCGTCGGTTTCGACGTGGGCGGTTTCCGAGCAGATCACGCTGTGGTAACTCTGGCACAGCGACGACAGGGCCAGCGAGTTGGCGGCGGTGCCGTTGAAGGCGAAGAACACTTCGCAGTCGGTATCGAACAGTTTGCGGAAATCATCCGAGGCGCGTGCGGTCCATTCATCGTCGCCATAAGCGCGTTGGTGGCCGTGGTTGGCCTGTTCCATGGCGGCCCAGGCTTCCGGGCAGATACCCGAATAGTTGTCGCTGGCGAATTGTTGGCTCTTGTCGGTCATGGCCGGCTTCCGTGATCGAGGCGCTTGTGGCGCTTCGTTTGGTCAATGATGGTGCGCACTTTACCGAAGATCATCCGGGGAGCACACGGGATGTCGCTGACAGAACATTACAGGGACGCGAGGCGATTATGCACCTGAGCCAACGCGACGGCGCGCTCGATCTGCTCAAGTGGCTGGCGCTGTTGAGCATGCTGCTCGATCACCTGCGATATGTCGGGATCAGCGCCGATTGGCTGTTTGTGCCGGGACGTCTGGCGTTCCCGTGGTTTTGTCTGGCGATGGCGGCGAATCTGGCCCGGGCCGGCGCGCGGAAAACTGAATGGCGGTATCTGGGCTGGTTACTGGTGTTCAGTGCGCTCAGCGAGATTCCTTACCGGTTGTACATTCCTGATCCCGACACGTTGAACGTCATGCCGACGCTGGCGCTGGGCTTGCTCGTGGCGCGCGGTTGGCAGGATCCGTCGCTGGTAGCACGCCTGCTGGCGGTGGGCGCATTGCTGTTGGCGGCGCTGTTCCCGGAGCGACTGATGTTCGGGTTTTTCGGGGTGTTGTTGCCGTTGGCGATGCTGCTGGTGATTCGCAAACCCTGGTATTTCAGCCTGCTGCCGGGTGCGATCTGTCTGGCGGCAAATCAATGGCAGGTGCTGTTCGAATCGGCGCGATTCGGCAATGTCGTTGCCATTATCGGCTTGGCCACTTGTCTGTTCGCGCCACTGCTCGGAATGTTCCTGTTGCGACATGCCACATCCGTGCGCCCGCCAGCCATGCGCCGCTGGGCGTACGCGCTGTATCCCGCGCATTTCCTGATCCTCCTGGCCGTGCGCTCAACCCTGTAGGAGCTGCCGCAGGGGATCTTTTGATCTGGATGTTAAAAAGCAAGATCAAAAGATCGCAGCCTGCGGCAGCTCCTACAGGGGATCTTTGTGGATTTGGGGAGTGTGGGCGCTCAGCCATTTCGCGCCATGTCGTAAACGCACCTTTGCGTGGCGTCCGTAGGCATTTGAACTCCCGGCGCCGGTCATACCATCGCATCAAAGGGCACTGCCGCAAGGCGAGGGCCTCACTGATACGAATGGCGCACCGCCGCCGCCGGGAGAGACGCGATGTTCAGCAAGCAAGACCAGATCCAGGGTTACGACGATGCACTGCTGGCGGCGATGAATGCCGAGGAGCAACGTCAGGAAGACCACATCGAGCTGATCGCGTCGGAGAACTACACCAGCAAACGCGTGATGCAAGCGCAAGGCAGCGGCCTGACCAACAAATACGCCGAAGGCTATCCGGGCAAGCGCTACTACGGCGGCTGCGAGCACGTCGACAAGGTTGAAGCGCTGGCCATCGAACGCGCCAAGCAACTGTTCGGCGCCGATTACGCCAACGTCCAGCCGCACTCCGGTTCTTCCGCCAACAGTGCCGTGTACCTGGCGCTGATCCAGCCGGGCGACACCATTCTGGGCATGAGCCTGGCTCACGGCGGTCACCTGACCCACGGCGCCAAAGTGTCGTCCTCGGGCAAGCTCTACAACGCCGTGCAGTACGGCATCGACACCAAAACCGGGCTGATCGATTACGACGAAGTCGAGCGTCTCGCCGTCGAGTGCCAGCCGAAAATGATCGTCGCCGGTTTCTCGGCTTATTCCAAGACTCTGGATTTCCCGCGCTTCCGCCAGATCGCTGACAAGGTCGGGGCGCTGCTGTTCGTCGACATGGCCCATGTCGCCGGTCTGGTCGCCGCGGGTCTGTATCCGAATCCGCTGCCGTACGCCGACGTGGTTACTACCACTACGCACAAAACCCTGCGCGGCCCGCGTGGTGGTTTGATCCTGGCCAAGTCCAACGAAGAGATTGAAAAGAAACTCAACTCCGCCGTGTTCCCCGGCGCCCAGGGCGGTCCGCTGATGCATGTGATCGCCGGTAAAGCCGTGTGCTTCAAGGAAGCGCTGGAGCCGGGCTTCAAGGCGTATCAGCAACAAGTGATCGACAACGCTCAGGCGATGGCGAGCGTGTTTATCAAACGTGGCTACGATGTAGTGTCCGGCGGCACCGATAACCACCTGTTCCTGGTCAGCCTGATCCGTCAGGGCCTGACCGGCAAAGACGCCGATGCCGCCCTCGGTCGTGCGCACATCACCGTGAACAAGAACGCCGTACCGAACGATCCGCAGTCGCCGTTCGTGACCTCCGGCCTGCGTATCGGCACCCCGGCGGTGACCACGCGTGGCTTCAAGGTGACCCAGTGCGTGACGCTGGCCGGCTGGATCTGCGACATCCTCGACAACCTCGGTGATGCCGACGTCGAAGCGAATGTTGCCCAGCAGGTTTCGGCCCTGTGCGCTGACTTCCCGGTTTATCGCTGAGCGTTCTGGAGTACATGACTATGCAACGCTATTCAGGCTTCGGCCTCTTCAAACATTCGCTCAGCCATCACGAGAACTGGCAGAAAATGTGGCGCACGCCGACCCCGAAAAAGGTCTACGACGTGGTCATCGTCGGCGGCGGCGGGCACGGTCTCGCCACGGCTTACTACCTGGCGAAAGAACACGGCATCACCAACGTGGCGGTGGTCGAGAAAGGCTGGTTGGGCGGCGGTAACACCGCGCGCAATACCACCATCGTGCGCTCCAACTATCTGTGGGACGAGTCGGCGCATCTGTACGAACACGCGATGAAACTCTGGGAAGGCCTGTCGCAGGACCTGAACTACAACGTGATGTTCTCCCAGCGTGGCGTCTATAACCTGTGCCACACCTTGCAGGACATTCGTGATTCCGAGCGTCGGGTCAGCGCCAACCGCCTCAACGGTGTCGATGGCGAACTGCTCAACACTGAGCAAGTGGCCAACGAAATTCCGTACCTCGACTGCTCGAAAAACACTCGCTACCCGGTACTCGGTGCGACCGTACAGCGGCGCGGCGGCGTGGCTCGTCACGATGCCGTGGCCTGGGGCTTCGCGCGTGCCGCCGACGCCTTGGGTGTGGACTTGATCCAGCAGACCGAAGTGATCGGTTTCCGCAAGGAAAACGGTGTGTGCATCGGTGTGGAAACCAACAAGGGCTTCATCGGCGCCAAGCGCGTCGGCGTAGTGACGGCGGGTAACTCCGGACACATGGCCAAACTCGCCGGTTTCCGTCTGCCGATCGAATCCCACCCGCTGCAAGCGCTGGTGTCCGAGCCGATCAAACCGATTATCGACAGCGTGATCATGTCCAACGCCGTGCACGGTTACATCAGCCAGTCGGACAAGGGCGACCTGGTGATCGGCGCCGGTATCGACGGCTACAACGGCTATGGCCAGCGTGGTTCGTACCCGGTGATCGAACACACGATTCAGGCAATCGTCGAGATGTTCCCGGTGCTGTCGCGGGTGCGCATGAACCGCCAGTGGGGAGGCATCGTCGACACCACCCCGGACGCCTGCCCGATCATCTCCAAGACCCCGGTACCGAACATGTTCTTCAATTGCGGTTGGGGCACCGGTGGCTTCAAGGCTACTCCCGGCTCGGGCAACGTATTTGCCGCAAGCCTGGCCAAGGGTGAAATGCACCCGTTGGCCGCACCTTTCTCCATCGACCGTTTCCACAACGGTGCGTTGATCGACGAACACGGCGCTGCGGCCGTCGCCCACTAACCGTCGACCTGATAAAGAGGAGAAACCCCATGTTGCATATCTTCTGTCCTCACTGCGGCGAACTGCGCTCCGAAGAGGAATTCCATGCATCCGGCCAGGCGCACATTCCGCGTCCACTGGATCCGAACGCCTGCTCTGATGAAGAGTGGGGCGACTACATGTTTTTCCGCGATAACCCGCGCGGTCTGCACCACGAGCTGTGGGACCACGTCGCCGGTTGCCGTCAGTATTTCAACGTCACCCGCGACACCGTGACCTACGAGATTCTCGAAACCTACAAGATCGGCAGCAAGCCGCAATTCACCGACAAGGCTGACGCTGCGAAAACAGCCACGACGGCGCTGGGAGAGAAGGTATGAGCCAGACCAATCGCCTGTCCAACGGTGGACGGATCGACCGCAATAAAGTGCTGAGCTTTACCTTCAACGGCCAGACCTACAAAGGCTTCGAAGGCGATTCGCTGGCCGCTGCATTGTTGGCCAACGGCGTCGACATTATTGGCCGCAGCTTCAAGTATTCGCGTCCACGCGGGATCTTCGCCGCCGGTGCCGAAGAGCCGAACGCGGTGCTGCAGATCGGCGCCACCGAAGCCACGCAGATTCCCAACGTGCGCGCCACGCAACAGGCGCTGTATCAAGGTTTGGTCGCCACCAGCACCAACGGCTGGCCGAGCGTCAATAACGACATGATGGGCATTCTCGGCAAGGTCGGCGGCAAGCTGATGCCGCCGGGTTTCTACTACAAAACCTTCATGTACCCGCAATCGTTCTGGATGACTTACGAGAAGTACATCCGCAAGGCCGCAGGTTTAGGCCGTTCGCCGACCGAGAACGATCCGGACACCTACGACTACATGAACCAGCACTGCGACGTGCTGATCGTAGGCGGTGGCCCGGCGGGTCTGGCGGCTGCTCTGGCGGCTGCGCGCAGCGGTGCTCGCGTGATCCTCGCCGATGAGCAGGAAGAGTTCGGCGGCAGCCTGCTTGATTCCCGCGAAAGCCTCGACGGCAAGCCTGCGGTGGAATGGGTCGCCAGCGTCATCGCCGAATTGAAGGACACCCCGGACGTGCTGCTGTTGCCGCGCGCCACGGTCAACGGTTACCACGACCACAACTTCCTGACCATTCACGAGCGTCTCACCGATCACCTCGGTGACCGTGCGCCAATCGGCCAGGTGCGGCAGCGCATCCACCGGGTTCGCGCCAAGCGCGTGGTTCTCGCGACCGGTGCTTGCGAGCGTCCGCTGGTCTACGGCAACAACGACGTGCCGGGCAACATGCTCGCCGGCGCAGTCTCGACTTACGTGCGCCGCTACGGCGTGGCACCGGGCAAAAAGCTTGTCTTGAGCACCAACAACGACCACGCCTACCGCGTCGCTCTGGATTGGCTCGACGCCAGCCTGCAAGTGGTGGCGATTGCCGATGCCCGCAGCAATCCGCGTGGTGCACTGGTGGAAGAAGCACGCGCCAAAGGCATTCGCATTCTCACCGGCAGCGCTGTGATCGAGGCCCGTGGCACCAAACGTGTCACCGCTGCGCGCATCGCGGCGATTGATGTCAAAGCACACAAAGTCACCAGCCCCGGTGAATGGCTCGACTGCGATCTGGTCGCCAGCTCTGGCGGTTACAGCCCGATAGTTCACCTGGCTTCGCACTTGGGCGGCAAGCCGACCTGGCGCGAAGACATCCTCGGTTTTGTACCGGGCGAAGCACCGCAGAAACGCGTGTGTGTCGGTGGCATCAACGGCGTTTACGGCCTCGGCGATTCGCTGGCCGATGGTTTTGAAGGCGGCGCTCGCGCGGCCAGCGAAGCCGGCTTCAGCGTCGTCGAGGGCACCTTGCCTAAAGCGTTGAGCCGTCACGAAGAACCGACGCTGGCACTGTTCCAGGTGCCGCATGAAAAAGGCACGACACGCGGACCGAAGCAATTCGTCGATCTGCAGAACGACGTCACGGCCGCTGGCATCGAACTGGCGACCCGCGAAGGTTTCGAGTCGGTCGAGCACGTCAAACGCTACACCGCGCTGGGCTTCGGCACCGATCAGGGCAAGCTTGGCAACGTCAACGGTCTGGCCATCGCCGCCCGTTCGCTGAACGTAACCATCCCGCAGATGGGCACCACGATGTTCCGTCCGAACTACACGCCGGTGACTTTCGGCGCGATCGCTGGCCGGCATTGCGGGCACATTTTCGAGCCGGTGCGCTACACCGCGCTGCATCAATGGCACCTGAAAAACGGCGCCGAGTTCGAAGACGTCGGCCAGTGGAAACGTCCGTGGTACTTCCCGAAAAACGGTGAAGATCTGCATGCCGCCGTCAAACGCGAATGCCAGGCCGTGCGCGACAGTGTTGGCCTGCTCGACGCTTCGACCCTGGGCAAGATCGATATTCAAGGCCCGGACGCTCGCGAGTTTCTCAACCGCGTCTACACCAACGCCTGGACCAAGCTCGATGTGGGCAAGGCGCGCTACGGTTTGATGTGCAAAGAAGACGGCATGGTCTTCGACGACGGTGTGACGGCGTGTCTGGCCGACAACCACTTCGTGATGACCACCACCACTGGCGGCGCAGCGCGCGTGCTGCAATGGCTGGAGCTGTACCACCAGACCGAATGGCCGGACATGAAGGTGTACTTCACCTCCGTTACCGACCACTGGGCGACCATGACCCTGTCCGGGCCGAACAGCCGCAAGCTTCTCAGCGCCGTCACCGACATTGATCTGAGCAACGAAGCATTCCCGTTCATGACCTGGAAAGAAGGTCTGGTCGGTGGCGTGCCGGCGCGGGTGTTCCGCATCTCGTTTACCGGTGAGCTGTCGTACGAAGTCAACGTGCAGGCCGACTACGCCATGGGCGTGCTGGAGAAAATCGTCGAAGCCGGCAAGCAGTACAACCTGACGCCATACGGCACCGAGACCATGCACGTGCTGCGGGCCGAGAAGGGTTTCATCATCGTCGGCCAGGACACCGACGGCTCGATGACCCCGGACGACCTGAACATGGGTTGGTGCGTCGGTCGTACCAAACCGTTCTCGTGGATCGGCCAGCGCGGCATGAATCGCGAAGATTGTGTGCGTGAGCAGCGCAAGCAGTTGGTGGGCCTGAAGCCGATCGATCCGACCAAGTGGCTGCCGGAAGGTGCGCAGTTGGTGTTCAACACCAAGCAGGCGATCCCGATGACCATGGTCGGCCACGTGACCTCCAGCTACGCGCACAACTCCCTCGGTTATTCGTTTGCCATGGGCGTGGTCAAGGGTGGTCTGAAGCGCATCGGCGAGCGGGTGTTCGCACCGTTGGCGGATGGCAGCGTTATCGAGGCGGAAATCGTTTCTTCGGTGTTCTTCGATCCGAAAGGTGATCGGCAGAATATTTGATGGCCTCGAGTCCTGTGGGTGGGCTGCCAATCGCTAGCAGGCTAGCTCCCACAGGAACCAACAGAATTCAGGAAGGTGTTTTATGACCACAGCCAACGTTTACCAACAACGCCCGTCCACCGGGGCCAAGGCCGAGTCGTCGCTGCATCACGCCGACCTCGCCAGCCTGGTCGGCAAGGGCCGCAAGACCGCTGGCGTGACCGTGCGTGAGAAGAAACTGCTCGGCCATCTGACCATCCGTGGTGATGGTCATGACGCTGCATTTGCTGCCGGCGTGCACAAGGCGTTGGGCATCGAATTGCCCGGCGCGCTGAGCGTGATCGTCAAAGGTGAAAGCAGTCTGCAATGGATGGGCCCGGATGAGTGGCTGCTGATCGTGCCGAGCGGTGAGGAATTCGCCGCTGAACAGAAACTGCGTGAAGCGCTGGGTGATCTGCACATCGCAATCGTCAACGTCAGCGGCGGCCAGCAACTGCTCGAACTGAGCGGGCCGAACGTGCGTCAGGTGCTGATGAAATCCACCAGTTATGACGTGCATCCAAACAGTTTTCCGGTCGGAAAGGCTGTCGGAACGGTGTTCGCCAAGTCGCAGTTGATGATTCGCCACACGGCTGAAGACACTTGGGAATTGCTGATTCGCCGCAGTTTCTCGGATTACTGGTGGTTGTGGTTGCAGGATGCTTCGGCTGAATTTGGGCTTAGTGTTCAGGCTTGAGATTTTTCCCCCTCACCCCAACCCTCCCGAAACGTCGGACCGCCCCCAAGGGGGCGAGGGGGAAGGGAGCTGATCTCGGCTGGTTTCCGGGCCTGAGTTCGACTCGGTATCTCACGTCGGCGTAACTCGACAGAACACCTCGGTCAGTCCCCTCTCCCTCTGGGAGAGGGCTAGGGTGAGGGAAAAACCTGACACCCCGCACAAAGAACAGGAGTCATCGCACCATGAGCCGCGCCCCAGACACATGGATTCTGACCGCCGACTGCCCCAGCGTCCTCGGCACCGTGGACGCGGTAACGCGTTTTCTGTTCGAGCAGGGTTGCTACGTCACCGAGCACCACTCGTTCGATGACCGCCTCTCGGGGCGTTTCTTCATCCGCGTGGAGTTCCGTCAGCCTGATGGTTTCGACGAACAATCCTTCCGCGCCGGCCTCGCCGAGCGCGGCCAGGCGTTCGGCATGATCTTCGAGCTGACCGCGCCGAACTACCGGCCGAAAGTGGTGATCATGGTGTCCAAGGCCGATCACTGTCTCAACGACTTGCTCTACCGCCAGCGCATCGGTCAGTTGTCGATGGACGTGGCAGCGGTGGTGTCCAATCACCCGGACCTGAAGCCGCTGGCTGACTGGCACCAGATTCCGTATCACCATTTCCCGCTCGATCCGAACGACAAACCCGCGCAGGAGCGCAAGGTCTGGCAGGTGATCGAAGAGTCCGGCGCCGAGCTGGTGATCCTCGCCCGCTACATGCAGGTGCTGTCGCCGGAGCTGTGCCGCAAGCTCGACGGCAAGGCGATCAATATTCATCACTCGCTGCTTCCGGGTTTCAAGGGCGCCAAGCCATATCACCAGGCCTACAACAAGGGCGTGAAACTGGTCGGCGCCACCGCGCATTACATCAACAACGACCTCGATGAAGGGCCGATCATTGCCCAAGGCGTGGAGGCGGTGGATCACAGTCACTATCCCGAGGATTTGATTGCCAAGGGCCGTGATATTGAAGGCCTGACTTTGGCGCGTGCGGTTGGGTATCACATCGAACGAAGAGTGTTTCTCAACGCCAATCGCACTGTCGTTCTTTAGGCCGCCATCGCTGGCAAGCCAGCTCCCACAGTACTTGGGGGGGATTCGAAATTTGTGAACGACACAAATCTCTGTGGGAGCTGGCTTGCCAGCGATGAGGCCCTCACAAGCAACACATAAACAGCATCTGTACCCGAGCACTTAACGCGCTGCCTGCCTGGGCGACGCGGTTCCATAAAAACAACAGCGAGGTGAAAGCATGTCTGGCAATCGTGGTGTGGTGTATCTCGGCGCGGGCAAGGTCGAAGTACAGAAAATCGACTATCCGAAAATGCAGGATCCGCGCGGCAGGAAGATCGAGCACGGCGTCATCCTGCGTGTGGTTTCAACCAATATCTGTGGCTCCGACCAGCACATGGTGCGCGGCCGCACGACGGCGCAGACCGGTCTGGTGCTGGGCCATGAAATTACCGGCGAAGTGATCGAAAAAGGCTCCGACGTCGAGAACCTGAAAATCGGTGATCTGGTGTCCGTGCCATTTAACGTGGCTTGCGGGCGCTGCCGCTCCTGCAAAGAGCAACACACCGGCGTCTGCCTGACCGTCAACCCGGCCCGTGCCGGCGGTGCTTATGGCTACGTCGACATGGGCGACTGGACCGGTGGCCAGGCCGAATACGTGCTGGTGCCGTACGCCGACTTCAACCTGCTGAAGCTGCCGGATCGCGACAAGGCCATGGAGAAAATCCGCGACCTGACCTGCCTTTCCGACATTCTGCCTACCGGTTACCACGGCGCAGTGACTGCTGGCGTTGGTCCGGGCAGCACCGTCTATATCGCCGGTGCCGGCCCGGTCGGTCTCGCCGCCGCAGCTTCCGCGCGACTGCTTGGCGCTGCGGTGGTGATCGTCGGTGACGTCAACACCATCCGCCTGGCACATGCCAAGGCTCAAGGTTTCGAAATTGTCGACCTGTCCAAAGACACTCCGCTGCATGAACAGATCGCTGCGTTGCTGGGCGAGCCTGAGGTCGATTGCGCGGTGGACTGTGTTGGCTTCGAAGCGCGTGGCCATGGTCACGATGGCGTGAAATCCGAAGCGCCGGCCACCGTACTCAACTCGCTGATGGGCGTGGTGCGTGTCGCCGGCAAGATCGGTATCCCGGGCCTGTACGTGACCGAAGATCCGGGCGCCGTGGATGCCGCGGCGAAAATGGGCAGCCTGAGCATTCGCTTCGGTCTCGGCTGGGCCAAATCCCACAGCTTCCACACCGGGCAGACGCCGGTGATGAAGTACAACCGCCAGTTGATGCAGGCAATCATGTGGGACCGGATCAACATTGCCGAAGTGGTGGGCGTACAGGTCATCAGCCTCGACCAGGCGCCGGAAGGCTATGGCGAGTTCGATGCGGGCGTGCCGAAGAAGTTTGTGATTGATCCGCACAAGTTGTTTAGTGCGGCGTAAGTTGCGTCCATGAAAAAGAGCAACCGGTCAGGTTGCTCTTTTTTTTTCGCTCAAATTCAACGTGTGTATGAGCACTTTTTGGCATCACCGTCGGTGACTGCACAATCACCCTTTTTCCAAGCGGGTCCCTCGCCTTCTATCGGAGCTTCGGGTTCGTAAACGGTAGTAAGGCCAGTGCTGCCTTCAGCATCATACTGGCAGACCAATTTGGCTTTCGCAGTGGTCCCGTCTTTGATGCGAGCAGCTGTAAATGTGGCGTCATGGGCGCCACTTGAAGTGGTGACAGATACCTCCGGGCAGGTCTCTGCGTACGCAGTACTCATCATGGTCAGGCAAACCAGGGCACCGGTGAGAAGTTTCAGCATCATCGTATGTACTCCGTTACGTAAGTTGAACTCAAATCATCCGTAGTCGCGCCAACATTTCCTACTGTCATAAATGACAGTCTTTTAGTCCTTTTCGAAATAGTTGCCATTTACATCAGAAGTAATCGAACTAAAGGTGGGATCGCGAACGATCTTGCGCGAGGAAGTGCACCGCCCAGGATGGAACATGCCGATGAATACCCGGTCCAATCGGCAGTTTGATCGCTGAGTGGGCGGTCCTTACGTCACAAGAGGATGTCTGAATGAAGATTTCACGCGGTTTTGCCCTGGCATCGCTTCTGACTCTCGCCGCCGGCCCGGTGTTCGCCGGTTTCAGCCTGAACGATGTGGCCGGTGCGGTATCGGGCATGCAGGGTGGTGACAAGGCGGCTGCCGCAGCGCCAACGTCGGAAACTGCGGGTCTGTTGAGCGCGCTGAGTGCGCTGGACGTTACGCCGCAGCAAGCGGTGGGTGGCACCAGTGCCATGTTGGGGCTGGCGAAGAACCAGCTCAGCAGCACCGACTATTCGCAACTCGCCAAAGAAGTGCCGGGCATCGACAAGCTGTCGGGCGGCGGCGGTAATCTTGCGGCGCTGAGCGGGTTGCTCGGTTCGTCGGGCAAATCCGCCGGGCTGGAGAACGCCTTGGGCAACGTCAAGGACACCAATGACCTGAACAGTGCCTTCAGCGCGCTGGGCATGGACAGCGGGATGATCGGCCAGTTTGCCCCGGTGATCCTGCAATACCTCGGTCAGCAGGGCGTTGGCGGCTCGTTGCTGCAAAGCCTCGGCAGCATCTGGGGCACCGGCACTGGCAGTTGATTCAGAGGCGCTCGCCGTGTAGCTCGGCGATGCGCTGATCCTTGAGTGTCCAGAGCTGGTTGACCCAGTTCTGGACCTGAACGCGAAACTGCGGATCATTTTCGTAATCGCCCTGCCACAGCGCCGGATCCAGCTCGCGGGTCTGGATGTCGATGATCACCCGTGGCACGCCGCCGCTGATCAAGTCCCAGAATCCGGGAATTTGCTGCTTTGGATAGACCACGGTCACGTCGAGAACCGCGTCCAGCTGTTCGCCCAGCGCCGCCAGCACAAATGCCACGCCGCCGGCCTTGGGCTTGAGCAAATACTTGAACGGTGATTGTTGCTGAGCGCTTTTCGCTGCGGTGTAGCGTGTGCCTTCCAGATAATTCACCACCGTCACTGGTTGGCGCTTGAACAGCTCGCAAGCGGCTTTGGTGATCTGCAGATCCTTGCCGGCCAGCTGCGGGTGTTTCGCCAGAAACGCTTTGCTGTAGCGCTTCATGAACGGGTAATCCAGCGCCCACCACGCCAGCCCGAGAAACGGCACCCAGATCAGTTCTTTCTTGAGGAAGAACTTGAAGAACGGCGTGCGCCGGTTGAGGGTCTGGATCAGCGCCGGGATGTCGACCCACGACTGATGGTTGCTGATCACCAGATACGAGGTGTCACTACGCAGATCGTCGCCGCCGCGAATGTCCCATTGGGTCGGGATGCACAGGCGGAAAATCAGCTTGTCGATTTCTGCCCAGGTCTCGGCAATCCACATCACCGCGCCGGAGGCGTAATCACGCCAGCGGCCGGGGGCGAGCAGTTTGAGCAGGGCGAATACCAGCAACGGCCCGATCAGGATCAGGGTGTTGAGCAGCAGTAAAAAGGTGACAACACAGCCGGTGAGCAGGCGGCGCATAAGCAACTCTTTGAAATCGGATGGCGCGCCATGATAAGCAGCTTCAGGCGACAGGCCAAATCGGCGCTGACGAATGTTTCACCTTTGCACAGCTATTCTTGGCGGAACGCCATTCACCTGTGGCGAGGGAGCTTGCTCCCGCTGGGCTGCGCAGCGGCCCCTGATCCATCTACAACTGTGCAACGCGAATTCAGGTTTTACGACGACTGCGTCGCCGAGCGGGAGCAAGCTCCCTCGCCACAAAGGTTAGCTGTGAACCAACTATCGTGTTTTTTCGCGGTCTAGAATTCGGCGCCGAGCCCACTCTCTCAGGAAGCCCCTTACGTGAAATCCCTCTTTGCACTGCTTGCCCTGGTGACCCTGCCGGTCATGGCCGCCGAGCCGACGTTGTACGGTCGTTACGAATACATCGCCCTGCCGGAAATCGGCGGTGAAGTGCTCAAGGCGAAAATGGACACCGGCGCACTGACCGCCTCGCTGTCGGCCAAGGATATCGAGACCTTCACCCGCGATGGCGAAGACTGGGTGCGGTTCCGCCTGGCCACCAAGGATGCGAGCAACAAGGTCTACGAACACAAAGTCGCGCGGATCAGCAAGATCAAGAGCCGCTCCGACGAGGACGATGAAGAGCGCGACAGCGCCGATCCTGCCAAGCGTCCGGTGGTCGATCTGGAGCTGTGCCTGGGCAACGTCAAGCGTACGGTTGAGGTCAATCTGACCGACCGCAGCCACTTCAACTATCCATTGTTGATCGGTGCCAAGGCCTTGCGTGAGTTTGATGCCGCAGTCAATCCGGCACGCCGTTATACCGCCGACAAACCGGATTGCTAAGTGGTCTCATTGACGTAACGTCAGGCTTGGGGCACCGTTCGCGCACTTAACCACGGGCTCGGACGCCATGCCGCATATCCTGATTGTCGAAGACGAAGCGGCGATTGCCGACACGCTGATTTTTGCCTTGCAGGGCGAGGGCTTTACCACGACGTGGGTGAGCCTCGGCGCGGCGGCGCTGGAGCATCAGCGCCAGACCCCGGCCGACCTGATCATCCTCGACATCGGCCTGCCGGATATCAGCGGTTTCGAAACCTGCAAACAGCTGCGGCGCTTCAGCGAAGTGCCGGTGCTGTTTCTCAGCGCGCGGGATGCCGAGATCGACCGCGTGGTCGGTCTGGAGATCGGCGCTGACGACTATGTGGTCAAACCGTTCAGCCCTCGCGAAGTTGCGGCGCGGGTTCGCGCGATTCTCAAACGCATGGCGCCGCGAGCGCTGGCCGAAACGTCATCAGCGCTGTTTCGCATCGACTCCGAGCGGGTGCAAATCAGCTATCGCGGGCAGGTATTGACCCTGACCCGGCATGAATTCCGTCTGCTGCAATGCCTGCTCGAACAACCCGAACGAGTGTTCAGCCGCGAACAATTACTCGATGCCTTGGGCGTGGCGGCGGATGCCGGCTACGAGCGCAGCATCGACAGCCACATCAAAAGCCTGCGCGCCAAGCTGCGGCTGGTGCGCGCCGAAGCCGAGCCGATCCAGACCCATCGCGGCCTCGGCTACAGCTACAGTCCGGGGCACAGCTGATGTCGCTCGGGCTGCGGATCTTCCTCGTGTACGTGCTGTTCATCGGCCTGACCGGCTACTTTGTGCTCAACACGGTGATGGAAGAAATCCGCCCCGGCGTGCGTCAGTCCACCGAAGAAACCCTGGTCGATACCGCCAACCTGATGGCGGAAATCCTGCGTGACGATTTCAAGGCCGGCACCCTCAGCGAGAACCGCTGGCCGCAGTTACTGCGCGCGTATGGCGAGCGCCAGCCACAGGCGACGATCTGGGGCTTGCCGAAAAATCAGGTCAATCACCGCATCTACGTCACCGACGCCAAGGGCCGCGTGGTGCTGGATTCCAGTGGCGTTGCGGTCGGTCAGGATTATTCAAAGTGGAACGACGTCTACCTGACTTTGCGTGGCGAGTACGGCGCACGTTCCAGTCGCAGCGATCCCGACGACCCGAATTCCTCGGTGATGCACGTCGGCGCGCCGATTCGTGACAACGGCCAGATCATCGGCGTGGTGACGGTGGCCAAACCCAACAGCTCGCTGCAGCCCTACGTTGATCGCACCGAACGGCGTTTGCTGGCGTATGGCGCCGGGCTGATCGGCCTCGGTTTGTTGTTCGGCGCGTTGCTTTCATGGTGGCTGAGCCGGGCGCTGCACCGGTTGACCGGTTACGCCCAAGCCGTCAGCGAGGGTCGCCGGGTCGAGGTGCCGCACTATCGCGGCGGGGAACTGGAGCAGCTCGCGACAGCGGTTGAGCAGATGCGCACGCAGCTCGAAGGCAAGGCTTACGTCGAGCGCTACGTGCACACGCTGACCCACGAGTTGAAAAGTCCGCTGGCGGCGATTCGCGGTGCGGCAGAGCTGTTGCACAGTGAAATGCCGCTCGCTCAGCGCCAGCGCTTTGTCGGCAACATCGACAGCGAAAGTGTGCGGATGCAGCTATTGATCGAACGGCTGCTGGATCTGGCGCATGTCGAGCAGCGTCAGGGTCTGGAAGAACGGGTCGCGGTGCCGTTGGGCGTTCTGGTTGATGAGCTGTTGCAGGCGCAGATGGCGCGGATTGCTGGCAAGCAGCTACGCGTCGAACACGAGATTGCAGGTGATCTGCTGCTGATCGGCGAACCTTTTCTGCTGCGGCAGGCCTTGGGCAATCTGCTGGACAATGCGCTGGATTTCACCCCGCCACAGGGCTTGATGCGCTTCAGCGCCGAGCGGGTTGGGGAACAGGTCGAGTTTCGCTTGTTCAATGCAGCGGCGGCGATTCCTGAGTACGCATTGCCGCGTCTGAGCGAGCGCTTCTACTCGCTGCCGCGTCCCGACAGTGGGCGTAAAAGCACCGGCCTTGGGCTTAACTTCGTCGAAGAAGTGGTCAAGTTGCATGGCGGAGCGCTGCGGATCGAAAACGTGCAGGGCGGTGTGCAAGTCACTTTGCGCTTGCCCTGATGCGCCTCAATCCGCCGCCGTCGCCACCTCGGTTCCGCGTTGCCTTTTGCGATGCGCCCATTGCAATGCCGGGCGTTCGACCCAGCGCCAAGAGGCAGTGGCCAGCACAATCACGATCAGCGCCGACGCGATCATCGACGGCCAGAATGCCAGCGCGGTCTTGTTGATCACCAGTTGCTGCACCGGAAATGCGTACAGGTAAATGCCGTAGGAGATATCGAAGCGGCCGCGGATGGTGTGATCGACGTACAGCAGACCGAGGCTCAATGTGGCCAGGCAGATTCCCAGCGTGACCATCACCGCCGCCAACGGAGTTCCCATCACCGCCACGATCAAGCCAACAGATCCCGCCAGCATCAGCAGCAGCCGGCGCGCAGAGCCAAGATATTGCTTATGGAAAGCCAGTAGCGATCCGGCGAAAAACGCGATGCCCGCGCAGCCATACACCGCCAGTTTCGGCGCGAGTGGATGGGTTACACCGTTGCCCAATACAAAGGTTGCCATACAAAACAGCGCAAGCAATGCGCCGGGCATCAGCGCTCGTCGGTAAATACCGATTGCGCCAGCCAACAGCAAGTAAAACGCGAACTCGATTTTCAGCGTCCAGAGACTGCCGTTGAAGGATTCGCTGAAGATGAAGTCGCTGGTGATCTGCGCAATGTCCGCTCGCCCGAATACCGATATACGCAGGAAGTCGACCAGCGCGGCGGAGTACGTCAGGTAACCCTCTGCGAACAGTCCACCGGCGACGAAGGTCATGATGAAGGCGCAGGCAATCAACGCTGGGAATATCCGTGCAACGCGTTTGCTCAGATAGTCGGTGAAGCTGCTGGCATTGAGGAAGCTGCGTGTGATCAGCAGGCCGGAAATCGAGAAGAAGGCGATGACGGCGATGCCACCCAAGGAGTTGTAGCCGGCAATGCCCGGCTCTTCGAAGCCCGAGAGCACGAAGTGATGGCTGACCAGCACCATCAGCGCGGCCACATGCCTGATCAAGTCGAATGAGTTGTTTCGCAAGCGGATAGTCCCTGGTTCCAATTCTGTCCTTGAGAGTGATGGCGGATTGCTCTATCGCCACTGGGAAAGCCTTTTACAGGTATTTCCACGCAAAGCCCACACAACCTCCATAACAAATCCATACAGCGCTCGCAGACTCGCCTCATTCCAACCAGGGAGCGTTCTGATGAACCGAAATCTGACAATAAAACTCGGGGCAATTGCCCTGCTGATCCTGCTGTTGCTGGTGCCGTTGCTGATGATCGACGGCGTGATCGATGATCGCCAGCAACTGCGCGACGGCGTGCTTGAAGACATTGCCCGCAGCTCCAGCTACAGCCAGCAACTCAGCGGGCCGGTGATGGTGGTGCCGTATCGCAAAGTGGTGCGTACCTGGAAAACCAAAGAGAAAAGCGACGAGCGTTATCAGGAAATCGGCGAAGAACGCGGGCGATTGTACTTCCTGCCGGAGCGCTTTGAACTCGACGGCAAGGTACAGACTGAACTGCGTGCTCGGGGTATTTATGAGGCGCGGCTGTTCCACGCCGACACCCGCATCAACGGGCATTTCTCGCTGCCGGCGCAATTGGGCATCAAGGAAGATTTTGCCGATTACCGGTTCGACGCGCCGTTTCTCGCGGTCAGCATCAGCGACATTCGCGGGATCGAAAACGCCCTGAAACTCGAAGTGGATAGTCAGCGCCTGGACTTCGTGCCGGGTACTCAGGTGGCCTGGCTCGGCGAAGGTGTGCGGGTAATGTTGCCGGCGCTGGACACCAGCAAAGCTACGCAACTGCCGTTCGGTTTTGATCTGCGCCTGCAAGGGACCGGCACATTGCAGGTGCTGCCGGTGGGCAAGACCAGCAGCGTGAACCTTGAAGCCAATTGGCCGCACCCAAGTTTTGTCGGCAACTTCCTCCCGGCCAAGCGTGAGATTACCGATCAGGGTTTCAGCGCCAACTGGCAGACCTCGTTCTTCTCCACCAACCTGCAAGAAGCGATGAACCGCTGCGTGGCGGGAGACTGTGATGCATTCAATGGCCGTAGCTTTGGTGTGAGCTTCATCGATCCGGTGGATCAGTATCTGAAGAGCGACCGGGCGATCAAATATGCGTTGCTGTTCATCGTCCTGACGTTCGCCGGTTTCTTCCTCTTTGAGGTGCTGAAAAGCCTCGCGGTGCACCCGGTGCAATATGCGCTGGTGGGCGTTGCGCTGGCGTTCTTCTATCTGTTGCTATTGTCGCTGTCGGAGCACATCGGTTTCGGCCCGGCGTATTTGTTGTCGGCCAGCGGTTGTGTGTTGTTGATCGGGTTTTATGTCTGCCACGTGCTGCATAGCGTGCGCCACGGCTTGAGTTTTTCCGCGGGGCTGGCGGCGTTGTATGGTCTGCTCTACGGCTTGTTGAGTGCCGAGGATTACGCGCTGTTGATGGGCTCGCTGCTGCTGTTCGGGTTGCTGGGTGTGTTCATGGTGCTGACGCGCAAACTCGACTGGTACGGGATCGGACAGAAACCGGCTGAGCAATTGGAGTTTGATATTGGAGCGGTGCAATGAGCCGGGTTGGATTGCGCGAGGATCGGCGGGAGATTGAGGTGTTGGTGACGCTGATGTTTTCGGTGTTACCAGCGCAACCGAGTTGGTGCCATCGCCAGCAGGCTGGCTCCCACAGGGAGACGCGTTCCAATGTGGGAGCTGGCTTGCCAGCGATGAGGCCCGAACAGCCGACCTAGACCTTGGGCATTGTCGCAATCATGGAAGGCCGCTGGCTCACTTCAAAGAACCAGTTGGCCAGATTCGGGTTGGCCTCGCGCCAGCCCAAATCCGGAAAGCGCAGATCGAGGTAACCCAGCGCACAGGCAACGCTGATTGCCGCCACATCGAAATGGCTGGTCAGTTCGGCAATCGCATCGTGCTCAAGCAGGGCGAGGGCGCGGCGGATCTTCTCGCGCTGGGCTTCCAGCCATTCGTCCCAGTGCTTTTCCGGGGCGCGCAGGACTTGTTCATAACGCACCAGCACCGAGGCGTCCATGATCCCGTCGGCCATCGACGCCAGAGTCAGGCGCCGCCAGCGCGCCGAGCCTTCGCGCGGAATCAGCGGATTGCCGACATGCTGGTGGTCGAGGTAATCGAGGATGACCCGGCTGTCATGGATGACATTGCCGTCGGCCAGGCGCAGGGCCGGGATCTTGCCCAGCGGATTGTCCTGATTCAGCGCCGCATCCGGGCTGACCGGGCTGAGCATGCAGTCTTGCAGGGCAACGCGATCCTGCTGGCCGGTCTCGTGCAACATCACCACGACTTTGCGCACGAATGGCGAGAGAGTGTTGTGAAACAGGGTCATGCTGGGGGCGGACATCGGCATTCCTCGGCAGTCATCAAAGTGCTGGGGCTTAGCCTAGTCAGAAGCTGCATGGCTGGCGAGGGATTTGATGATGACTTTGAGATCGCCATCGCGGGCAAGCCACGCTCCCACAGGGATCGAGTCGGCCAGCATCTTTGTGCACAACCCGGTACCTGTGGGAGCGTGGCTTGCCCGCGATGAGGCCCATCCAGACAATACAAATCTCAGCGCCGCTGCAACAAACCGCGCAACGCGATGGCTGTCGGGACGCCGAGTCCAATCCAGCTCAACCCATCCCAGAGCCCGTCCCCCAACAGCGCCGCAAACAACCCCGCCGCACTCAGCAGCGCAATCACCAGCGGCGTGCTGAACACCTTCCAGAAACTCGACTGACGCGGCTTCATGCACGAGCCTCCGCCGTTTCCAAAGCAGGCTTGGCCGCTTTGCGCCGCACCACCCACAAATACACGCCGCTACCCAAAACGATGATGGTCAACACATCCAGCGTGGCCCAGAGGATTTTCATCGGCATGCCGCCATAGTCACCGAAATGTAGCGGCTGCGACATGCCCATGGCGTCCATGTACCACGGCCGCTCCGCCACCGCGGTGACCTTGAGCGTGCTGGCGTCGATCAGCACCGGCGTCAGCAAGTGCGAGGTCAGATGCGTGCCGCCCTTCATGAACACCGAGTAATGGTGCTCGCTGGAAAAGCGTGTGCCGGGGAAAGCGATAAAGTCCGGCTTCATGCCGGGTGCGACTTCGCTGGCGATTTCCAACACACGAGTGGCCGGCGCCAGATGAGTCAATGGCGGTACATCGCGGTAGGGCGCAATCAAGGTATTCAACGCATCGTTGCGCCATGCAGCGATCAACAAATCGGCGCAGGCGCTAATCACCCCTGTGACGCCAACCACCAATGCCCAAGTCAACGTCACGACACCAATCAGGTTATGCAGGTCGAGCCAGCGCAGACGGGTGGATTTGTCCTGACGCACGGTGGCGAACTTCAAGCGGCGCATGAACGGCAGGTACAACACTGTCCCCGACACAATCGCGATCACAAACAGCAAACCCATGAACGCCAGCAACAACTTGCCCGGCAGCCCGGCGAACATGTCCACGTGCAGACGCAGGATGAAAAGCATCAGCCCGCCATTGGCCGAAGGCATTTCCAGCGCTTCACCGGTACGCGCGTCGAGCATGAACGTGTGCGAGGAGTTCGGTTCGGTGCCGGCGGTTTTCGCCATGATCGTCAGGACGGCGTTCGGCTCATCGTCTTCGAAGCCGAAATACTGCACGACGTCGCCAGGGCGATATTTTTCCGCTGCCTCGACCAGTTGCGCCAGATTCAGATGCGGCGTATCGGCCGGCATCTCGCGCAGTTCGGGTGCATCGCCGAGCAGATGCTCGATCTCGTGATGGAAGATCAGCGGCAGACCGGTCAATGCCAGCATCAGCAAAAACACGGTGCAGATCAGGCTGGTCCAGGTGTGGATGAACGACCAGCGACGGATTGTTTTACTTTTCATTTCATGACCTTCAAAAACACCAAAGCCGTCCACGGAGGACGGCCAGGTTACAGGGCCTGTTTCAACTCACGCGCTTACCACTTGTAGGTGGCGCTGGCGACGACACTGCGCGTGTCGCCGTAGTAGCAGTAGAAGCTGTCGCAGGTGGAAATGTATTCCTTGTCCAGCAGGTTGGTGGCATTGAGTGCCAGTGACGCGCCTTTGAGGCTGTTGTCCAGACGGCCGAGGTCGTAATGCACGGCGGCGTCGAACACGGTGTAAGCGTCAGCCTTGCCCAGCCAGGTGTTGGCCTTGTCGCCGTAGGTGTTGCCGGTATAACGCGCGCCAGCACCGATGCCGAAGCCGTCGAGCACGCCGTTATGCCAGGTGTAATCGGCCCACAGCGAGGCTTGTTGATTGGGCATCAGTTGCAGGCGATTGCCCTTGTCGGTGCCTTTCTGCACTTCGGACTTGGCCAGGGTGTAGGCGGCAATGATCTTCAGGTTATCGGTGACGTCGGATACCGCTTCCAGTTCGAGGCCTTTGACTTTGACTTCGCCGGTCTGGCTGGTGATCGACACGCCGTTGACGAAGTTACTGACCGAGACGTTTTTCTGGGTCAGGTCATACACCGCAGCGCTCAGCAATGTTTTGCTGCCAGGTGGCTGGTACTTGATGCCCAATTCCCACTGCTTGCCTTCGGTTGGCTTGAGCGAGCCTGTGGAAGTGGCGTCAGCGCCGGTGGTTGGCTGGAACGACTCGGCGTACGACAGGTACGGCACGAAACCTGAGTCGAACACGTAGCTGAGCGCCGCGTTGCCGCTGAAGGCCTTGTCGCGCTGGGTGTTGGTTGCATCGCCCTTGTTGATGAATTGAGTGCTGGTGTGCACCCAGTCTTCCCGCCCGCCGAGGGTCAGACGCCATTGGTCGAGAGCCATCTGGTCCTGCACATACAGGCCAGTCTGGAAGGTCTTCTGGTTGTAATCGTAGAACGCGGTCGAGCGCGCCGGCCGCACGATTGGCTGGCCGTAGATCGGGTTGACTACGTTGGTGGTCAGGCCGTCGCCGAAGATCGAGGTGTAGTTGGTGTTGCTGCGCTGGTGGTCCAGCCCCAGCAGCAAGGTGTGACGGATATCGCCAGTGGCGAAATCGGCCTGGAAGTGGTTATCCACCGCGAACTGGCTGATGTCTTCGTCGACGCTGGTGCTGGTGCGACCGACGTTGCCTTGGTCATCCACCTGGGTGAACGGATAGGAACCTGGCGTCAGCGACTGGAACGACAGATCGGACTTGGTGTAACGCAGGTTCTGCTTGAACTGCCAGGTGTCATTCAAACGATGTTCGAACGCATAGCCCAGCGCGTAATAAGTGCGGTCGTAGTATTCCCAATCCGGGTCGCCGAGGTTTTTGTGGTGAGAGACCTTGCCGAACGGCATGTCGATCTTGGTGCCCTGCACCGGCAGGAACTGGCTGGTTATGCCGGTATCGTCGCGGGTGAACTGGCTGAGCAGGGTGAATTTGGTGTCTTCGTCGATGTTCCAGGTCAGGCTCGGCGCGATGTTGTAGCGCTTGTTGTCGACGTGGTCGACCTGAGTGCCGCTGTCACGCACTACGCCGCTGATACCGTAGAGAAACTGCCCGGCGTCGTCGATCTTGCCGGTGCTGGCGAAGTTGATCTGGCGGTGGTTGTCGCTGCCGTATTGCAGCTGGATTTCACTGCTCTGCACATCACTTGGACGGCGGCTGACCATGTCCAGCAAGCCGCCCGGCGGGGTCTGGCCGTACACCGACGAGGCCGGGCCACGCAGCAGGGCGAGGCGGTCGAGGTTCCAGGTTTCCTGTTTCGGGTTGGCGTACACGCCTTTGGGCAGCGGCAGACCGTCGAGAAACTGGGTCGGTTCGAAGCCACGCACGCGCAGCCAGTCGGCGCGAGCATCGCTGCCGTAGCTGCTGGCGGTGATGCCCGGCATGTAGCGCACGGCGTCATCGAGGCTGTGCACGCCACGGTCTTCCATTTGCTGGCGGGTGGCGACCGAAATCGAACGCGGTGCTTCGACCAGCGCGGTGTCAGTCTTGCTGCCGGCGGCAGTGCGCGTCGCGGTGTAGCCTTCGACCGGACTCCACGCGGTTTCAATGTTTTCTACGCCGATCACCGAGGTTTCCGGCAGCGCCATCACGCCGTCCGGCACGGCGACCAGGGTGTAAGTCCCGGCACTGCTTTGTTCCAGTTGCAGACCCGTGC
This sequence comes from Pseudomonas sp. TWP3-2, assembly GCF_049897765.1. Classification (NCBI taxonomy): domain Bacteria; kingdom Pseudomonadati; phylum Pseudomonadota; class Gammaproteobacteria; order Pseudomonadales; family Pseudomonadaceae; genus Pseudomonas; species Pseudomonas sp. TWP3-2. Next base: position 110,132 of record NZ_JAFCWW010000015.1, read on the forward strand.
CACGCAGAGCAGCGCGCAGGGCGCCGGCCGCATCGTATTGGCCGTTGACCGCCGCCGAAGTCTTGCCGGCGGCCAGCGCCGGGTTCAGCGACAGCGCGAGCCCGCCCTGACTGGCGATCTGGTTCAACGTGGTCGACAGCGGAGCCGCCGGCAGGTTGTAGGCGCGCACGCTCGACGCCTGTTCAGCGGCGATCAGTTGGCTGCTGACCAGCGGGGTGCTGAAGGCAATGGCGACCGCCAACAAACTGGGGCGCAACAAGGTGTCTAGCGAACGGGACATACGGCGGCTCCTGAATGGAAATATTTCTCAATTGCCTGTGTGCCGAACGAGAATCAAAAAGTGATAGGGCTGGATGAAAATTATTTCTATTAACTTGAAATGGGGCTGCTGGTTCTTGTGGCAACCCTGGTTTTTATGGACAGCTGGCGGCCTCATCGCTGGCAAGCCAGCTCCCACAGTTTCAGTGCTGTTCACAGAATTAATGTTTATCGCAGAACCTTGTGGGAGCTGGCTTGCCAGCGATAGCGGTAGCTCAGGCAGCCAATTACTCAGGTTTGGAATCGGCCTTGGCCACGGTCACCCACCACGGCGTGTGCTGTTCGATCTGCACCGGCAGAGTCGGGAGCAGGGCGCTCAAGGCTTTGTCGGTGTCGTGCAGCGGGAAGCTGCCGGTGATGCGCAGGTCGGCCACTTCCGGGTCGATTCCCAGATGCCCGCGCCGGTAGCGACTGAGTTCGTGCACCAGATCCTCCAACCGCGCGTTGTCCACCACCAGCATGCCGCGGGTCCACGCGTCCGCGCCGGGATTGAGTGCGATGACCGACTCCAGGCCGTTGTTGCGGATCAGCACTTGCTGGCCTTCGCGCAGGATTTGCTCGTGCGGATTGGCTTGCGGATGCGCGGCCACTGCTGATTTCAAAACGCTCAGGCGCGTGCCGGCGTCTTCGCGTTTGACCAGAAACCGCGTACCCAGCGCGCGCATGCTGCCTTCGGCGGTCTGCACAATGAACGGCCGCGCATCGCCATGCCCGGTTTCGACGAGGATTTCGCCGTCCTGCAATACGATCAACCGCTGCCTGGCGTCGAAGCGCACATCGACCGCGCTGTGAGTATTGAGGTTGAGCACAGTGCCATCGGCCAGGTGCACGGTGCGCTGTTCGCCGGTGGCGGTGCGCTGGTCGGCGAGCCAGTAATCCAGCGGCAGATAACGATCTCCGGTAAACAACGCCAGACCGATCACCGCGACCACGCTGGCGACACCGCTGCCAATTGCCCGCACCCGCCGCCGAATACCTTCGCGCGATTGCAGCAATGCACTGCGCGCCGGGCCGTTGGCCACGCTGAAACGTTGATCGAGCATGCCCAACTGACGCCAGGCGCGGGCATGTTCTTCATGCGCCGCGTGCCACTTGGCAAACTCCTCGCGCTCTAGCGGACTGCTCGAATCGAGGGTTAACTGCCAGGCAATCGCTGCGTCCAGCACATGCGCCGGCACTGGTCTGGAGCTGGCCGGGGTCACGTCGGCTCTCCGTACAGGGCGATGTAGCACTGACGAATGCCTTGCGCCAGATACTGGCGCACGCGCGGTACTGACACGCCGAGCTTATCGGCGATCTCGGCATGGTTCAGGCCGTCGAGACGGTTATAAAGGAAAGCGGCACGCGCCTTGGTCGACAGTTTGCCGAGCATGCGGTCGATGGCTTTGAGGTCCTCGAGGATCAGTTGCTGTTGCTCCACCGACGGCTGCTCGCCTTCGGGGATCAGCATCAGTTCGGTCAGATACGCCTGCTCCAGCGCGGCGCGGCGGAAGTAATCGAACAGCAGACCTTTGGCGATCGCCACCAGAAAGGCCCGTGGTTCGCGCGGAGTGAGCAGTTGATCGCGGCCGAGCAGGCGCACGAAGGTGTCTTGGCTCAGGTCTTCGGCACGTTGCGGGCACGCCACGTTGCGCCGCAACCAGCCCAGCAGCCAGCCGCGATGGTCGCGATAAAGCGCACCGACGAGCTCACTGTGGGGGCTTGGGACTGACGACACCAGACGCACCGATTGGGAAATGTTAACCAACGAGAATTGTTCGCGATTCTGGCAGAGGTGGGAATGGTTAGCAATTGGCCACTGGTCGGGTGGTGCCCGAAGGCGGACCCTCACCCCAGCCCTCTCCCGGAGGGAGAGGGGGCCGACCGAAGTGTCTTGCGCTATACATCGACCTGAACGACCGAGTCGATTATGGATTCGCTGCAGAACGTTCAGGTCGACGTATTTCTGAAGCATCCCCCAATCGGCTCCCTCTACCTCTGGGCGGTCCGACGTTTCGGGAGGGCTGGGGTGAGGGTTTCTTTTGACCTAGAACGAAGGCGCCTCACGCCGACGCTTCCACTGACTCAACCGCTGCTGCAACGCCAGCGGACTGAAAATCTGCTGCTGCCGAGCCCGATTAAACAGAATCAAAGCCAACTCCGCCGTCGCCAGCGCATCCGCACTCGCGTTATGCCGCTCGAACACCTCCAGCCTGAACCACTCAATCCACTCATCCAGCCCTGCCTCACGAATCTGCGCCTGCGGACAAACCAGTGGGGCAATATCCGCCACATCCAGAAAAACCTGCTGCAATTTGTGCCCCAGATGTTCCTTCAGTGCGCGCCCAAGCATGTGCTGATCAAACGGTGCATGAAACGCCAGCACCGGGCTGTCGCCAATAAACTCCAGCAACTCGACCAGCGCCTCGCCCGGCTCACTGCCGGCGGCAATCGCATTCGGTCCCAACCCGTGGATCAACACGCTCGGGCTGAGCTTCAACTCATGACATTGCAAAGTCCGTTCAAACTGCTGACTGAAATCAATCGCGCCGTCCTCGATCACCACCGCGCCAATCGAAAGCACGCGATCCTTGTTCAAATTCAGCCCGGTGGTTTCCAGATCGAGCACCACCCAGCGCTGTTCGCGCAAACTGCATTCGCTCAAGCCGCTGTTCGCCGGCAACTGCGCCAGACGTTGCTGCAAGTCGTGCGGCACTGTCGGGCTGGCCGGGCGCAGCCAGGAAAACAGGCTCATAGCTGATACCGCAGGCTCAGGCTGCTCTGCAGGCGTTGGGCCTGACGCAGGGATTCACGCAGGATGCGTCGGTCGAGATGGTTGAGGCTGTCGGGATCGACTCGATTTGAATACGGCAGATTCTCCCGGGTCTGCAATTGATGTTGCTGCATGCGCGTCTGCTGGATGAAGTGGTAAGCCTCTTCATACGCCGCGCCGTCGAGTTTTTCGATGACCTGTTTATCCACCAGTTGGCGGAAGCGTTCGAGGGTGTTGTTGGCGTCGATGCCATTGGCCAATGCCAGCAAGCGTGCGCCGTCGACAAACGGGGTCAGGCCTTGGGTCTTCAAGTCCATGGTGGCTTTGTCGCCGTTTTTGCGCGTCAGCACGAATTCGCGGAAACGCCCCACCGGCGGGCGATTGCGCAGAGCATTGTCGGCCATCATCCGTTGGAACAGGCGGTTGTCGCCGACCTGATCGAGAATGCCCCGGCGCAGTTGCGCGCAGCCTTGCTCGTCACCCCAGACCACGCGCAGGTCGAAATAGATGCTCGAGGCCAGCAGGTTCTCCGGGGTCGCCTCGCGGATAAACGCCGCGAAACGCCGCGCCCATTCCGCGCGCGACAGACACAGCTCGGGATTGCCAGCCATGACGTTGCCCTTGCACAGAGTAAAGCCGCACAGCGCCAGGCTCTGGTTGATCTGCTGCGCGATTGGCAGCAGCTTGCCGCGAATCTCTGCGGCATGCGCCGCATCGCGTGCTTCAAACAAAATGCCGTTATCCTGATCGGTGTGCAGCGTCTGCTCGCGCCGGCCTTCGCTGCCGAAACACAGCCAACTGAATGCCACGCCGGGGTCGCCTTTTTCCGCGAGGGTCAGTTCGATCACGCGGCACACGGTGTGGTCGTTGAGCAGGGTGATGATATGGGTGATCTGGGTCGAAGACGCGCCGTGAGCGAGCATGCGCTCGACCAGTTGGCCGATCTCACCGCGCAGGGCCACCAATTGTTCAACCCGTTGCGCACTGCGAATGGTCCGCGCCAGATGCACCAGGTCAATCCGTTGCAGCGAGAACAGATCCCGCTCGGAGACCACCCCGCACAGGCGTTGATCCTTGACCAGGCACACATGCGCGATGTGCCGTTCGGTCATGGCAATCGCCGCATCGAACGCGCTGTGATCCGGTGTCAGGTAGAACGGCGCATGGGTCATGTGGCGTTCAATCGGCTGGTTGAAATCGCCAACGCCTTCAGCCACCACATGCCGCAAATCGCGCAGAGTGAATATCCCCAGCGGCGCTTTATTCTCATCCACTGCGACAATGCTGCCGACCTGCTGCTCGTGCATCAGCTTCACTGCTTCACGCAGTGGCGTATCCGGGCTGCACGTCACGGGATGACGCATGGCCAATTCGCCGAGACGGGTGTTCAGCGAGTATTGAGTGCCGAGGGTTTCCACGGCTTTCTGCTGCACTTGCTGATTAACCTGATCGAGCAGGCTGCTGACCCCGCGCAAGGCGAAGTCGCGGAAGCTGTTGGACAGCGCGAACAGTTTGATGAACGCCAGTTTGTTCAATTGCAGGCAGAACGTGTCTTCACCGGCCAGATGCTCAGTCCGAGTCGCACGTTCGCCAAGCAACGCAGCGAGCGGAAAGCATTCGCCGGTGGTGATCTCGAAAGTGGTTTCGTTTCCGCCCTTGGCGGTATGCGGACGTTCACCGACCACCCGGCCCTGTTTGACGATATAGAAGTGCTCGACCGGGCCGTCGGCGGGTTTGATGATGCTCTCGCCCTGGCCGTAGAAACGCATCTGGCATCGCTCCACCAGATAGGCGAGGTGGGCATGTTCCATCTGATTGAACGGCGGGAAGCGCTGAAGGAATTGCAAAGTGCCCTGAATGTTCTGCAACACCGCGGTTTTCCCTGCCTGGGTGAAGGCGTCCGCTTTACTCATAACCATTACCGCAGTCTTTTTCGAATTATTGTTGTCCGATCGTTGCAGCCATGGTCGGCCCCATCGAGCGGGGTGCCCATTGGACGTAAGTCTAGGTAGGGGGTACCGCCGGGTAGTTTTCGGAGATGCCCTACGCGCGCAGTCGGAAATTCTCCAGTTCAGCCCCTTGGAAAATTATCCGACGAAGTGCACATTGAAGCTCTGCTTAGCGATGTCTGACCACTGTGCTAGGGGATTGAATTGGTTATTTAGAGAACGCCATGTCCGACCACGATATTTTGAGCGACGCCGAGCGTGCTGCGCTCAGCGCCGTCATGCTGGAGCCCGACCTGCCGCCGCAGCGGGTCCTGATTGTCGATGATGACAAGGACGCTCGCGAGTTGCTGGCGGAGATTCTGGCGCTGGACGGTATTCGCTGCATGACGGCAGCCAGTGGCGAGACCGCGCTCAAGATGTTGGCCGAGAAGCCTTCAATCGGTTTGGTGATCACTGATTTGCGCATGGGCAATATTGGTGGGCTGGAGTTGGTTCGTGAAGTGCGTGAGTCGGTGCGAGCGGCGCTGCCGATCATCATTGTCTCGGGCGATGCGGATGTGAAGGATGCGATCGCGGCGATGCATTTGAGTGTGGTGGATTTTATGTTGAAGCCGATTGATACGGTGAAGTTGCTTGGCCTGGTCAAACATGAACTAGGGATTGAGCCTTAAGCCAAAGCCCCTCACTGTAGAGACCGGCACATCCTTTACACATTAGACCGGGGACATCGTTTACACCTTTACAGGCTTGATACGCGTTTGGCATCGCGTTCAAGCCTGCCTAAACAGAAGTTGCAAA